>JAYTBL010000362.1:0-10703 GCA_043736975.1 Polyangiaceae bacterium | reverse complement strand
CGCTTTCTCACCGCCAACCGTCTCATCGGCACCATCGATCACGCGGGTTTGCCACGCCATCTCGAGGCCGGCGAGATCGAGCCGGGCGTCTTCTACGTCGCGTACGAGTACATCGACGCGCAGCCGCTCTCGGCGCGCCTCGCCCGCAGCGGCCCCGTCTCGTACAACGACCTCCGTCCGCTCCTGAAGGGCATCCTCGAGCCGCTCGCCGCCATCCACAAGGCGCACCTCGTCCACGGTGACGTGAAGACCGAGAACGTCCTGGTCTCCAGCGGCGGCGACGAGCCGCGCGTCGTCCTCATCGATTTTGGCACCGATCGTCTGCGCGTTCGCAGCGCCGCTTCCAACGGCCACACCGGTCTGCTCGCGGTCTTCGGCTCGCCGAAGACGGTCGCGCCCGAGATCGTCCGCGGCCGCGCCGCCGATCCCAAGAGCGACGTCTACGCCTTCGGCGCCGTCCTCTTCGAGCTCCTCACCGGCAAGCCGGTCTTCATCCACGAGAGCGCCACCGACGCGGCGTTCGCCCACCTTTCGAGCGAGCCTGAGCCGCCCAGCGCACGCGCGCCTCGAGGCTCCGTCTCGCGTGACATCGACGCGTTCGTGCTCTCGCTGCTCAACAAGGATCCCGCGCGCCGCCCCAAGGACGCCGCCGCGGTCCTCGACGCGCTCGAGTCGATCGGTCGCGCTTCGGCCGTCATGCGCGCGGCCGGCAACATCTCCGCCGAGAAGGTCCAGGGGATGATCGACAAGCTCCTCGCCGCGCCCAGCGACGGGGAAGCGGCGATCGAGCTCGAGAAGGCGGTCGACGAGGGCGCCGAGCCGGCGCGCGTGGGCGAGGCGTTCGCCGCGGCCGCCGCGCAGGTGCGTGGCGACTCGGAGAGCGAGGAGGACAAGGAGACCAAGAAGGCGCTCCTCTACCGCGCCGCGCGCATCTTCGACTCGGCGGCGAAGGACAAGGTCCGCGCCGAGCAGACATACGCTGCGATCATCGAGCTCGATCCCTCCGACGAGATCGCGATGATCGCGCTCGAGGAGGCGCGCAAGGCCCTCGGCAAGTACGAGGAGCTCGTGGAGATGCTCCTCGAGAAGAGCCAGGCCGCGCCCCCCGGTGAGGATCGCGGTCGCGCCCTCGCCGAGATCGGTCGCCTGTACGCGCACGAGCTCGAGGACCCGGAGCAGGCGGTGGTGGCGTTTACCCAAGCGCTCTGCGAGGAGCCCACCAACGACGAGTACGCCGGCGAGCTCGAGCGGCTGTGCGGCCAGAAGCAGTCGAACTGGACCGAGGCGCTCGAGACCATCACCGAGACCATCAAGGGCTCGCTGCTCTCGACCACCGATCACGCCGCGCTCCTGGTGCGCGCGGCGCGCTGGTACGACGTCAAGCTCTCGCGCGCCGACATGGCGCTCGCCGCCTACCAGCAGGTCCTCGCCGGCGATCCCGCGAACGAGGCCGCCGCCGAGGGGATGACCGCGATCTACCGGCGCGCGCAGCAGTGGCCGGAGCTCGTCACGCTCCTGATGGGCCGCGCCGACGGCGCGACCACCGCCCCCAAGTCCCGCGATCTGCGCGCCGAGGCGGCCGAGATCCTGGAGACGCGCCTCAACGATCTCGCGCGCGCGCGTGACCTCTTCTTCGCGGTTCTCACCGACGACCCAGGGCATGCCCGCGCCGGCGAGGCGATGGCCCGCATCGCCGAGCGCACCGGCGACTTCAAGACGCTCGCCGACCTGCTGGTGCGCCGCGCCGAGGCCCGGCGGGGGGCGGAGAAGGCCGAGGCCCTGGTGAAGGTGGCCGAGGTCTTCGAGGATCACCTCAACGATCTTGCGGAGGCCACGCGCCGCTTCGAGGCGGTGCTGGCCATCGATCCCGCGAACCTCAGCGCGCTGAAGGGCCTCGACCGCATCTTCAACCGCACCGGCAAGTACCGCGAGCTTCTCGAGGTCCTGGAGCGCCAGATCGAGGTCGCGGCCACGCCGCGCCAGAAGATCAACCTCTACGAGCGCATCGCCGGCTTGCACGACGAGGAGTTCCTCGATCACGCGCACGCCGCGACCGCCCTCGAGGCGATCCTCGCCATCGACGGCACCAACGACAACGCGCTCACCACGCTCGCGCGCCACTACCGCGCGCTCGACAAGTGGGAGCCGGTGGTCGCGCTCTACGACAAGCACGCGAGCGTCACCGGCGACGAGAACCGCAAGATCGAGCTGCTGGTCGCCAAGGCGCGCACGCTCGCCGAGCAGGTCGGCTCGCCGGAGCGCGCCACCAAGGCGTACGAGCAGATCCTCGTCGCGCAGCCCTCGCACGCCGCGGCGCTCGAGGCCCTCGCGCACCTGCGCGAGATGAGCGGCGACTCGCACGCCGCGCTCTCCGCCATCGAGGCCCTCGCCGCCAAGGGCGCGACGCCCGAGGCCAAGGCCGATCAGTGGATGCGCGCCGGTCGGCTCCTGGAGACCCGCGGCGACAAGGACGGCGCGATCGAGCGCTACAAGCTCGCGCTCGACGCCAACCCCAAGGACGCCTCGGCGAGCGCCGCGCTCCGCAAGGCGTACGCGCAGCGCGCCGACTGGCTGGGCGTGGTCAAGCTGGTGGAGCGCGAGCTCACCAACGCCGAGGGCGATCTCGCGAAGGCGCGGCTGCACGCCGAGCTCGCGAAGGTCTACCACTCGCAGCTCGTCGATCCCGACAAGGCGGAGGCCGCGGCGAAGAAGGCGGCGGAGCTCGACTCCTCGAACGCCGATGCGCTCATGGTGCTCGGCGATCTCGCGTTCGAGGGCAACCGCCTGATCGAGGCGACGAAGCACTACGAGAGCCTCGTCGGTCGCACCGGCGTGCTCCCCAAGGACGACGCGGTCCGCGTGCTGGTCCGCTTCATCGAGGCGTTCGGCAAGACGCAGCCGAAGCCCTCGACGCCCACGATGTCGAGCCCCAACCTCTCGAGCGCGAACCTCGGCGACGGTCCGCCGTCGAGCAAGCTCATGGTCGCGGCCGCGCCCTCGGGCCCGTCGAGCCAGGGCCGCATCTCGGTGGTGCCTGCGGGACCGGGCAGCATGCCGCCCCCTCCCACCACCACCAACCCGCGCATGATGGCGGCGGTCGACGCGCTGCAGGCGCTCGCCCCCCAGGACAGCGACGCGCTCGCCCGCGCCGCCAACGCGCTCTTCGAGTTCGGCGATCCGCAGAGCGCGTACCGCATGCACAAGGAGCTGTTCGAGAAGTACGGCGCGGTGCTGGTCGGCGAGGGCCGCGCCGAGGCGCTCTTCCACCTCGGCGAGAGCGCGCGCCGCTCCGGCGAGCTCGACACCGCCGTGGCCCCGCTGCGCGAGGCGGCGGACCTCGACCCGTCGAACCCGCGTCCGTTCCGCTCGCTCGCGAAGATCTACGACGAGAAGGGGGACTTCACCGCCTCGGTCGCGGTGCGGCGCCAGCGCCTCTCCCTCGCCGTCGGGCAGGAGCGCTTCGAGCTGCTCCTCGAGATTGGCGACGTGATGTTCCAGAAGATGAACGACCGCACCGGCGCGTCCAAAGCCTACACCCAGGCCCTCGAAGAGCGACCCGACGACCGCCGTCTGCTCACGAAGCTGATGCAGCTCTACTCGGAGGAGAAGGACTGGGCGAAGCTCGTCGACGTCGTCCTCCGCCTCGCCGACTTCGTCGAGGACGTCAAGCAGCGTGCAAAGTACATGCACACCGCGGCCACCATCGCGTCGAAGCACCTCGGCCAGGTCGATCAGGCGCTCGGCTTCTACGCGCGCGTCCTCGAGCTCGATCCCGACAACGCGAAGGCGCTGGAGGAGGCCATCGAGCTCAATCGCGGCAAGGGCAAGCACGACGAGGTCGAGCGGTTGCTCAAGCGCCAGCTCGACGCCGCGAAGGCCTCGGGCGACCGCGCGAAGCTGGTCAGCATCCTGGACGGGCTCGGCGAGCTGTATCAGAAGCACCTGAAGGAGCCCGAGCTCGCGATCGACGCGTTCGAGGCCGCGCAGGCCTTCGACCCCGAGGATCGCCCGCGCGCCGAGAAGCTGGGCGAGCTCTACGCGCTCGATCCCGCGCAGTACCTCGACAAGGCGGTCAAATCGCAGACCCAGATCTTGCGCCGCAACCCCTACAAGGTGGAGAGCTACAAGCTGCTCCGCAAGCTCTTCACCGACGCGAAGAAGGCCGACCCGGCCTGGTGTCTCTGCCAGGCGCTCTCGGTCCTCCGCCTCGCCGAGCCCGACGAGGAGCGCTTCTACAAGAGGCACCGCTCCGAGAACGCGGCGCCCGCGCAGCAGGCCCTCGACGAGGACGCGTGGACGCGCCTCATGCACTGGGATCTCGACCCCCTGGTCACGCGCATCTTCGCCATCATCCAGCCCACCATCATCCGCACGCGCACCCAGCCGATCGAGCAGATGGGCTACGACCCGCGCTACGCGATCGACTGCTCGCTGCATCCGTACCCGGTCTCGCAGACGCTCTATTACGTCGGCGGCGTGCTGGGGATGCCGCCGCCGCTCGTCTTCCAGAACCCCAACGACCCGGGCAGCCTGGGCATGGTGCACGCGCGCACGCCAGCCATCGTCCTGGGGCGCGCGGCGTTCGAGGGCGCGCCCGCCACGCAGTCGCTCGCGTTCATCGCTGGCCGCCACATGGCCTACTTCCGTCCCGGCTTCTATGTCCGGCACCTCGTCCCCACCGGCACCGGGCTGAAGGCCTGGCTGTTCGCGGCGATCAAGCTGTGCGTCCCGCAGTTCCCGGTGTCGACGGATCTCCAGGGTCAGGTCTCCGAGGCGATGGCGGCGATGACCCAGGACTTCCAGGGCGCCGAGAAGGACAAGCTCGCGAGCGTCGTGTCGAAGCTCCTTCAGGCGGGCGGCGCGCTCGACCTGAAGAAGTGGGTCGCGTCGATCGATCTCAGCGCGGACCGCGTGGGCTTCCTGCTCGCGCACGATCTCCAGCTCGCGACCGAGGTCATTCGCTCCACCGAGGAGGCCTCGAGCGTCCCGGTGAAGGAGCGCATGAAGGACATCGTCCTGTTCAGCGTGAGCGAGGAGTACTTCGCGCTCCGCGAGCAGCTCTCGGTCACCGTCGACGCGTAGCCGGATCAGGGGATCGGGAGCTGGGTCGTCGGGCACCAGCAGGTTCCTCGACCGTCGCACTTCGTCTCGACCCCGCCGGCGCACGGGGAAGCAGGAGCCAAGCGATCGCCGATCGCCTGCTCGGCTGCGGGCGCGGCCGAGGCCGGCCCGTGCATCGGGCGCGCATCGACGCGCTGCTGGTACGCCGCCGGCGCTTCCTGCCAGAGCACGGGAGCGGGCGAGGGGACGCCGTCGTCGCCCTCCGAGGCGTCGGCGGCGCACGCCATCAGGGCGGACGCGGCGAGAACGAGAGAGAAGAGGCGACAGAGGCGAGAGAGCGAAGAGGTATTCATCGAAGAGCTCCTGGGGAGTGGGTTCGAAGCCTCTTGTCGACCGGCCCCTCCCGCAGTTGCGCCTTTTCGCGCTTCTCCCGGAGCGCGCCGACGGGCGAAGCGGGCGTCGTACGAAGCGCCGTCAGGAATCTTCCCTGACCGCAGTTTTGCCGTGGTTTTGTGGGTTTTTCGTTGCGCGGAGCGTGGCCGGTGGCAGACCCCAGCCATGCCTGCCCTGCCCCTTATCCCGCCCATCGACAGAACTTCTCTCCCCGTGCGCCACCAGAGCGGCATCCTGCCCTCGTTCGATCGCGCCGCGCTCGCGGCGACGATGATGGAGCAAGGCGAGGCGCTCCTGGCGCGCGACGCGCTGGAGGAGGCCGGCGATCGCTTCCAGACCGCGGCGCACGCGTTCGAGGCGGTGGGCGACGCGGCAGGCGGCGCGCGCGCGCTGCTGGGGCTGGGGCGCGTGCTTCTCGGCCTCGAGGACCCGGCGTGCCGGGCCGTGCTCGAGGACGCGGGGACCTGCCTCGAGGATCTCGGCGACGAGGCCGGGGTGCGGCAGGTCGACCAGCTGCTGCGCGCCGCGGAGTCGTCGATCGAGGTGAGGTCGCCGCGCTCGTTCCACTCCGCGGGCCTGATGAGGGCGGCGAAGGCGTACCCGTCGAACGGGTGACATCCGTTTGAACAGGCGTGCGTGCGGCTCCGTCTACCGGCCCATGCGCCTGCAAAGCGTCCTTCCTTCGACTGAACCTTCCACCACCGATTCCACGAGGCAGGATTCCACTCCGCCGGTCTCTCGCGAGAGACCGCGGACGATGGAGAGCCAGGTCCGCGAGCTCCAGAGCCCGCGGACCGTGCCGCGTCCTTCCCCGGTGCCGCTGCCCCTCGGCGCGGCCTCGCGCATGCTCGGCCTGCTCGCCGAGATGGGCCTTCACCACATCGCGGTCGGCGAGCTCGACGACGCGCGCCGGGTCGTGAACGACGCGCTGCGCCTGCTCGACGCCGTCGCCGAGGACGCGAAGACCGATCGCGGCGCCGCGGCCCGCGCCCGCTTCATGCTGGGCCGCGCGCTGCTTGCGCTCCACGATCCGGCGGGCCGCCAGCTCATCGAGGACGCGGGCACCTGCTTCGAGGAGCTCGGCGATCAGGCGTCCGTGCACGCCGTCGACGCCGCGCTCCGCGCGGCCGTGATCGAGGAGTCACCGCGCTCGTTCCAGTCGCGCCCGCCGGGCCGTTAGGCTTCGCTCCGGGCAGCGCGGGATGCGCTAGGCTGGTCGCGATGGGCGAGCCGGCGCACCACCGTTTTACCTTCGACCAGTACCTGATGCTGGAAGAGGACTCGGGGAGCAAGCACGAGTTCCTCGACGGTCAGGTGTGGGCGATGTCCGGCGGCAGTCCGGACCACGCCGCCGTGGCCGGCAACGTGCTCACGCTGCTCAACGTCCAGTTGAGCGGCAAGAAGTGCCGCGTCTTCACGTCGGACCTGCGCGTCCGCGTGGTGGCCACGGGGCTCGGTACATACCCGGACGTGAGCGTCGTCTGCGGACGCGTCGAGCTCGATCCCGAGGACGCCAAGCGTCACACCGTGATCACTCCGCGTCGAGGAGATTGTCCTCGTCGCCCACGATCGCCCGGAGATCGAGGTGGTGCGGCGAGACGCCGATGGGACCTGGTCGCGCCACCTCGCTGGCGACGGCGAGCTCGCGCAGCTGCTGTCCGTCAGCTGCGCGCTGTCGGTGCGCGAGGTCTACCGGGATCCGTTGCGCGAGGAGTGACGACCCTCGAGATGAGGAAAGGCGGCGCGAGCGTCGGCAATCGAATCGCGGATCATCGGCCGTCGGCGGGATAGGCGAGGAAGTGGAACGAGCGATTGTTGAACCGCGAGCCGTCGCCGCCGCCAGGTTGGCCGCGTGAGCCGTCGGGCTTGATGAAGACAAACGTCTCGGTCGGGTCGGGGTCGCCGACCGCGATGAACACGTAATTGCTGCCGTTCGCGTACGGGGTGGTGAGGCCGGAGCGCTCCCGGATCTCCTCGAGCGTGCTCGGCAGGAGCGGCTTGGGCCCGAACGCGAAGCTGTCGGAGGGCGCGACGTCGTCGACCCTCGAGACGGCGGAGAGCGTGCCGAACGTCGGGCTCGGCTCGGTGATGGGCGAGTGCGTCCCGCCGCCATCGGCGCCGCCGTAGCGGAAGAAGCCAGGACGGATCGGGTCCTTCGCGGCGAGCTGCGAGAAGTAGGCGTTCGCCTGGCTGGAGGCGTAGAGCAGCTGCGCGCCGAAGGGGCTGGCGACGGGAGCGCCGGTCGTCTCGTAGGCGGTGAGCCTCAGGTTGCCGACGCCGGGCTCGCCCTCGCCCTCGCCCTTGACGAAGCCGACGCCGCACTTGCCGGGATTGGGCGTGGCCGCGTTGCCAGCGCAGCCGGTGAGGAGGACGACGTACGCGCGCCCAGCGCGCAGCGCGCCCGGCAGGATGGGAGGCAACGTCCAGTAGTCGACGTTCTCGATGAGACCGAGCGAGGCGTCCCGCGCGTCGCCCACGAGCTCGTCGCAGGTCAAGGCGGGCAACGTGCCGTCGCCTTCGAATCGGCGCAGCGAGCGCGCGCTGAGCACCATCGGCACGACGATGCGGGCGGCGAAGTCGAGGTTGGCGAGCGTGAGGCTCACGCCGCTCGCGGCGGGGATGCCAGGGAGGTTGGATCCCGTGCCTGGCAACGCGCGATCGGGCAGGGGGACGTCAGGCACGACGCTGAGCGTCTCGGTCGTGGCGCCCTGGAGGAAACAGAAACGCACCGCGGAGCTCGTTCGCTCGACCGATCCAGGACCGAGGTCGTGCGTCGCGTTGACGATCGTGAGCCGCGGCGTGAGGCGCGGGCCGGCGTCGACCATGGCGGGCACGGCATCAAGGGGGTGCGTGTCGATGAGCCCGCTGTCCGACGCGCTCGCGTCGTCGCCGCCGTCGTGTCCGCAGCCGCCGAGGAGCGCGCCCAACGCCCCGCTCCCGCCCCCGACCACCAGGGCCGCGAACGCCGCGCGCAGTGGCCAACGGTACCTCGACACTAGTCGTTCGGTGGCGGCGTCTCGCAGGTGGGCGTGATCGCCGCAGCGTCGGAGGCGCACGCGGCGGGCGCGGGGGCACCCAGCGTCACGCTGGCGATCCAGTCGGAGACGTAGGAAGCCCTCTCGCGGACGATGCCGCCATGCGTCTGCTCCGTGTCGACACACACCGTGAGCTTCGACTTGTCCTCCGCCAGACGGTCGAGCGCGCACCTCATACGGCCCGGTGCAAGGGTCGTGTCCTTGCCCCCGTAGAGCACGAGCAATGGCGTGGTGAGAGCCTTGCCCGTGAGCCTGGGCCGATCGGCGGAGTAGCGCGTGAGCCACTTCTCGCAAACCGACCCGGGGTCGCAAGGGTTGCTCCCGACAGAGCTGAAGCCAACCTGGGAGACGAACTCCGGGTCGTAGAGCTCGTCGGGGTAGGTCCCGAGCGCCTCGAGCTGCGGATACTTCGCAGCCCAGCATTGCTCATCGACGAACTTCTTGATCGCGTCCTGCTTGCCCGCTGCGAAGAGCTTCTTGCCTTCGCCAGGACCGTCGAGCAGCTCCGCTTGTGTGTAGTGGTACCAGAGCCCGACGGCGCCCGCGGCAGAGTTCGCTAGCTCGATCCCGAACTGCTTGGCGACTGGCCGGTAGAGCGAAGCTCCCCAGGTCCGCTGGCTCACCCACAGCGGGGCATAGACCGCGACGCCGACGATCGGACTCGTGAATCCGTAGGTCTCTGCCAGCGCCAGCGCCGCGAGCGCGGTGTGCCCACCTTGGGAGTGGCCGACGAGCACCACCTTGTCGTCGAGCGCAGGCAGGAGCTTCTTCAGCGCGCGCGCGGCATCGAGCGTCGCATGCCCGACGTCGGCGGCCTGGGCGTAGGCGCTGGGCGGGTTGTTGGGCGCGCCGTAGTTCGCGTACCCCGGGAGGTCTGGCACGATCACCGCAAAGCCGGCGCCGACCAGCGGATAGATCTGGCTGAGCAGGTCGGGGTTGACGTCATCGGCTGCTGCGTCCCGCTTCGAGGCCGCGCACGCGGCGGCTTGCCCTCGGCTGCCCCGCGACGCCACCACCACCGGTAGGCTGGCGGCGGCGGCGCGAGGAGCGTCGGGGACGAGCACGAGGCTGCTCGAGACCGCAGGGGTGCTCCGCGCATCGCCGCGCTCGGTCCGGTACGTCACGCGGTAGACACGCGCGCCGCTGGTCAGCGGCTTGCCCTTGTAGCCGAGCCGATCGAGCTCGGCTTGCAGCGTGTCCCTCGAGAGATCCTGATCTCGAAAACACTTCTGGATGTTGCCGCGCAGCGAGGCATCGGGAGCCAGCGCGCCCGGATCTCCGTAGATCGTCTCCAGCGGATCCACGCAGGCGTTGGACGGGCCCAGCGGATCAGCGCCGCCATCGGCGCCACCGTCAGCCGGCGCGGCCTGGGGCGGCGTGCTCGACGAGCAGGCGACGAACGCGATGAGGCACGCGATGGGAAACGAGCGGGCTAACGTCATGACCGTCCTCAGAAGGTATACGCGACGTTGGTGTTCACGAATCCAATTTGGGACTTGTAGACGCCGTCTGCGCTCGGTGATCGCGAGACGTTGTAGAGGGGGCTGGGCCGATCACGGAGGCTCTGGTTGTTCTGGCCGTTGGTCGTCACCGTCGCAAAGAAGATGTGATTGTAGCTGGCAGCGACGGCGAAGTGCTTGCTCAGCTCGAACTTCACCCCGGCGGTCAAGTACACGCGAAAGGCGTCGATGGTGGACGCGTCGATCGTGGACTTGGGAACCGCGGGGGTCGTGATGCCTGCGCTTCCGAAGACTTCGAGGCGGTCGTTGACGTGGTAGCCGGGCCCCACGCGCAGGCCGATGGCGTTGTTCCAGTTGCGCGGGACGTTGAGCTTCACCCGGCCGTTCGAGAGATCACGCGCGTCGTCCGCCACGTCGCAGTTGTCGCCCTTGTTGACGACGCACTGTCGGTTGAAGACGCTCCACCGCACGAACTCGAAGTCACCGCGGACGTCCAGCCTGTTCGTCACGCGACCGGTCGCCCCGAATCGAATCACGTCAGGGTAGGTCTGCAGGAAGTCGATCTTGTCTTCGGACTGGCTGGTCGCGCCGAGCTGCGTCTTCAGCGTTCCGCTCATCCGCGTTTGGCCGAATCCTGGCTGCGAGATGTAGGAGAGCCCGAATTGGAGGTCTTCGCTGGGTTCCCAGTAGAGCCCGAAGGATGCGCCGATGTTGACCCCTGTCGCGTCGAGCAGCGAGCGGCCCTCGATCAGCT
>JAYTBL010000361.1:0-4514 GCA_043736975.1 Polyangiaceae bacterium | reverse complement strand
TGACGAGCGTGACGAGCGTGATGACCGGCGCGGTGAGCGAGGCGATTCGCATGGCCGTGCGACCCTCTAGGAAATGACGCGCGAGGGCCAACTTCCTGCAGGCTCCCCACCCTGGTAGCGTGCTCGCATGACGATGGACGCGTACGCCCCGACGCCGGACGGCAAGACGCTGATTCTCGCCCGCCTCGTGAGCACGCTCGCGGAGGACGCCATCTTCGGCCTCTCCTGCGGCGCCGGTACCGACGTGCTCGACGGCCTCGGCAAGCGGCGCGGCGAGGCCTATGCCGCGATCCTCGCGGGCCACCGGCTGAACACGATGGTCACCGAGTTCGACAACTGGGTGGTGGAGCTGACGCGCGCGGTGGCGCCCATCGCCCCCCCTACCTGGATGCCGATGGCCGAGGTCATCCGCGAGAAGGTCACGCTCGAGGCGGGCGCGCGAGGCATCCGCTCGCTGTTCTCCTCGACGCCCAGCGACAAGGAGGTGCAGCGCGTGAAGCGCCTCGGCACCCTTGCGGTGCGCGTCCTGCGCGGCGTGTTCATCGCCGACGGCACGCTCGATCCCGAGGAGCAGCGCACCATCGCGGGGCTGGTGGCGTCGCTCGGACTGCCCGACACCGACGCGCAGGCGCTCTATGCCGAGCCGCCGGTGCCCGTGGAGCAGCTCGACGTCTACGGCGACATCGATCCCGCGGTCGCGAAGGCCTTGCTGCGCGGCGCGTGGCTGGCCGCGGCGTGGGACCAGATCGATCCCCGGGAGGAGCACGTGGTGCGAGTCCTCGCGAACAAGCTCTCGGTGCCGGCGATGGACCTGGAGGTCATGCGCAACGACGCCGTGGCGCGCATCGACACCCGGCGGATCGCTGGGCTCGCCGCGGTCGACGCGGTGCGCTTCGTCCTCTCCGACCGCATGCCCGGACACGGCATCACGCTCGCCGCGAAGGCGGGCCAGCTGATGCTGCCGCGGCGCTACCGCGAGGAGGCGCTGGCGCAGGTCGGCGCCGGCACGCGCGTCACGCTCGCGAAGCGTTACCCCTCGCTCGGTCACGACGACAAGCACGCCATCCTCGGCATCGCCTGGGCCGCTGGTCTCTACGAGGACCCTTCGTTCGCGCGCCGCGCGCTCCTGCGGGCCCGGCACGATCGCGTCGCCATCGACCTCGGCGAGGACGGCAACAAGTCTCGCCACGCCATCGAGGACTGGTTCGCGGAGGTCCTCGCGCCCGCCGCGTTCCCCATGGGCGGCGACTGAATCATGAAGAACAAGACGCTCGGGTTCATCGGCGCCGGCAACATGGCGGCGGCTCTCGTGAAGGGCCTGCTCCACGCGAAGGTGGTGCCCCCGGAGGGCATCATCGTGAGCGACGTGAAGCCGGAGCGCCTCGCGCAGCTGAAGGAGGAGCACGGGATCCGTACCACCCAGGACAACCACGAGCTCGTGAGGGTCAGCGACGTGGTGGTGCTGAGCGTGAAGCCGCAGGTCATCGACAAGGTGCTCACGCTGATCGGCGGCGACGTGAAGAGCACGCAGCTCGTCATCTCGGTGGCGGCTGGCGTGCCGGTCTCGGCGTTGGAGTCGCGCCTGCCCGAGGGCACGCACGTCGTGCGCACCATGCCGAACACGCCGGCCACGGTGATGGCGGGCGCCACGGCCATCGCGCCCGGCACCCACGCCACGGAAGAGGACCTCGAGGTGGCGCGCGCGCTCTTCACCGCGGTGGGCCGCGTGGTCACGCTCGACGAGTCGCTGCTCGACGCGGTGACCGGCCTCTCCGGCAGCGGGCCCGCGTACATCATGCTGATGATCGAGGCGATGGCCGACGGCGGCGTGAAGGTCGGCCTCCATCGCGACACCGCGCTGCTGCTCGCGGCGCAGACGGTCTACGGCTCGGCAAAGCTGCTGCTCGAGACCGGCGAGCATCCGGGACGCCTGAAGGACATGGTGACGAGCCCGGGCGGCACGGCGATCGCCGGACTCCACACGCTGGAGAGCGGCGGCTTGCGGCGGACGCTGATCGACGCGGTGGAGGCAGCGACCAACCGATCGGCGCAGCTGGGCGAACAGATGGCCGCGAAGATGAGGAAGTAGCGCCGGCGCTCAGCTCGCGCCGCGTCCGAGCAGGGCGGTGAGGCTCACGAGCACCGCCACGAGCTCGGCCGGCTCGACCGGCTTCGGCACGTGCATGTTGAAGCCTGCGATGAGCGCCTTGGTCCGGTCCTCGAAGCGAGCGTAGGCGGTGAGAGCCACCGCCGGCGTCCGGCCTCCCTCGCTCGCGGGTAGCGCGCGCAGGCGGCGGATGAGGGCGTAGCCGTCCTCGCCCGACATGCCGATGTCGGAGACCACCACGTCGGGGCGCCCCGCCTCGACCAGCCGGAGGGCCTCGTCGACGCTGCCAGCGGTGACGACGCTTGCCTTGCACGAGGTGAGCACCTCGGACAGGAGCTCGCGCGCGTCCGGCTCGTCGTCGACCACCAGGACACGAACACCTTCCAGGCTCTGGAGGTGTCGATGCGCCGCCGTGGCGTCCGGTCGGAGAGCGGGCGACCCCACCACGGAGGGCGATCGCAACGGCGAGACCGGCAGGCAGACGATGAAGGTCGCGCCCCTGCCCAGCCCCTCGCTCTCGACCCGGATCGTTCCGCCGTGCAGCTCCACGAGCTGTCGCGAGATCGCGAGCCCCAGGCCGAGACCGCCGTGCTTCCTCGAGGGCGCCGCATCCACCTGCCGGAAGCGCTCGAAGATCTTCGAGAGCGACGCGAACGCGATCCCCTGCCCGCTGTCGGCGACGATGATCTCGACGAAGGACTCGCGTCGACGAACCGCGACCCGCACCGCGCCGTTGTTCGGCGTGAACTTCACGGCATTGCTGAGCAGGTTCCACGCGACCTGCTGGAGTCTCTCGGCGTCGCCGAGGATGGGGCCGGCGCTGGGATCGATGGTCTGATGAATCGTCACGCTCTTGGCGTCGGCGGCGGGCCTCACGGTGTCGACCGCGTTCGCCACCACCCCCGGCAGATCGACGGCGCCCACATCGAGGCGAAGCTTTCCCGAGACGATGCGGCTCACGTCGAGCAGATCCTCGATGAGCAGCGCCTGGGCGTTGGCGTTCCGCTCGATGATCTCGAGAGCGCGCTCCCGCTTGTCGGGGGGCAAGGTATCGCTGCGGAGCATCCGCACCCAACCGAGGACCGCGTTGAGCGGCGTTCGAAGCTCGTGCGAGATGGTCGCGAGGAACTCGTCCTTCACGAGGCTCGCGTTCTCGAGCTCGATGAGCATGGCCTCGATCTTGCGCTTGGCGAGGGCCTCCTCGGTCACGTCCTCGTAGGTGACGACGCCGAAGGCGATCGTCCCGTCGTCCCCGCGAATCGGCGCCGCGTTGATGCGGATGGTGCCGCGGGTCCCATCGCCGCGAAGGATCTCGGCCTCCTCTCCGGTGATGATCTCTCCGGCACTGACGGACCGCGCGAGCGGCCACTCGTGCGGCTCGATCACCCGTCCGTCGGCGTGCAGCCCCACGAAGCTGGCATTCTGGGTGAGGCCCCCAAGCGGCTCCGTCTGCCGAAAGATCACGGCGTTCTTGTCGTTGGCGAGGACCAGGTTGCCCGACGCTGCCTCCACGACCATCACCGCCGAGGGCATCTGCTGGAGGATCGCGTTCAGCTGGCGGACCGTCGCATCGAGCTCGTCCTTCTTCGCTCGTAGCGCGTCATCGGCCCGCTTGCGGTCGGTGATGTCACGGGTGAAGCACCGCGCGTGCACGATCTGGCCGTCGCGTCGGAGCACGTTGGCGTGCAGGAGGACGTGCTTGATCGTGCCGTCCTTGCAGCGGAGTCGAGCCTCGTGGTCCTCGATCGCTTCGCCGGCACGGAGGCGCGCCAGGATGCTCTCGATCACCGCCGCGTCGGCGTGAAACTCGGCAATGTTGTGGCCGATGTACTCGTAGCGGGCGTACCCGAGGAGCCCGGTCTCGGCCCGGTTGGCCCAGAGGATGGTCCCGTCGGGCGCGAGCTGATCGAGCCCCTCCGCCGCGTTCTCGAAGAACTCGACCAGCTCCGCCTCGCGCTCACGGAAGCTCTCCTCCAGCTCCTTGCGTCGCTGCACCTCGGCTTCGAGAGGGGCATTCCGCGGCAGGTTCGCCGGGTCCGCGCGCTTTGCCAGCTCGCTCTTCACCCGCGCGCAGAGCTCGGCGCGGTCGACGGGCTTGGTCAGAAAGTCTTCCGCACCACAGCTCAGCGCGAGCACGCGGGCGTTGCGGTCGTCGAGGGCGGTGATCAGTATGATCGGCACGCGCCGCAGCGCGGCATCGTCCTTGATCGTGCGGGCCACCTCGTAGCCGTCCATGCCCGGCATCATGATGTCGAGCAGGATCAGATCAGGCACCTCATGCGCCAGCGTCGCGAGCGCTTCCTCGCCGCTGGTCGCGGTGATCGTGACGAAGCCCTCGCGCGCGAGGATGACCTCCAGCAACTGCCGGTTGTTGTGCTCGTCGTCCACGATAAGAATGCGCTTCGGT
>JAYTBL010000360.1:0-4519 GCA_043736975.1 Polyangiaceae bacterium | reverse complement strand
CGCCGGCTCTTGAAGCTGAGCATGTACGTCCCGGGCTGCGCGCCCGCGGGTACGGTGACGTGCACGAGATCCGTGGGCCGCTGCGTGGAGAGGAACGTATCGAGCTCGTACGCCGGATTGGGCACGAGGTTGAAGACCGACGTGTACCCATCCTCCGGCACCGTGGCCATCGGGATCTGGCTGAAGGCCAGGGTGAAGAACTCGCTGAGCGGCACGACGCGGCCCGACGTCTTGAGCTTGCTGGTAGGCCCGGCCAAGGCCCAGATGTTGTTCCCCTCGCGATGCTTGAGCGCGTAGTAGACGGTGAGCACCTGGCGGAATCCGTCGTAGTAGCGAACACCGCTGTCGATCTGATCGCCTGTGAACTCGGCATACGAGGGCAGACTGCCCGCTGGGTTGAGGCGATTGCCTGCGCCGTCACGGTAGGTGACGCGGAAGTCGAAGCCCTCGCCGGGCTCGAAGAACTGGCCATTGGCAGGCGGGGTCACGACCTCGATCTGCGGCTGGAATCCGTAACGGTACGGCGTGTCGTCGAAGCGGCGATGGCGGAGCGCGACCTGACGGAGGCGCGTGGGGTCCTCCGACCAGAAGAGCTTCAGATGCGTCGCGCGGTCGGGGATGCGCCGCGCGCGCTGCTCCGGATGCTGCGAGGCGCGAAACTGCATAAGGCCCTGCGCGAGGTACGACGTCGCGTTCGAGCAGTCGCCGATCGCCCGGCAGCCCTGCACGACCTGACGCGCCACGAAGCGGCGCACGAAGCCGCCGTCCGAGGGCTTCGCGTCGTCGTCGCGGCCCGTGACGTCGACGATGGGCAGACCGACGGCGAGCCCAGCGGCGTCGACGGGGAGGAGCGCGAGCACGCTCGAGCGCGTCATCCAGCGCGCGCCGCGGTAGAGGCGGCTCCGCGTGTAGGTGAGGGGCGCGTTGCCCTCGGGCCGCCAGTCCTCGTCGGTCTGTCGGATGCCGTTCCAGTCGAGCGTGGCCATGTCGCCGCCGGTGACCACCGGCTGGATGCCCTGATCGGTCGGCGTCACCACCTGGGCGGTGACGTCCATCTCTTGCATGTAGCGAGGGAAGTCCTCGTAGAGGTCGACGGTCTTGGTCGCGCCCGAGAAGAGGCGCACCTCACCGTTCTCCCACCAGAGACTGAGGCCGACCGGCGCGGCAGCGGGACGGCCCAGCGCGAGCGCCTCGGTCACTGCCTCGACGTCCTCGTATGGCGCCGTCGCGCCGTCGCCCGAGCTGCACCCCGCGCCGAGCCCGACGAGCCCGAGCAACGCGACTGCCATCCCTGCGAATTGCGACTGCGACAGCGACACCGTGGGTGATTTCATATGGGCACTTCCCTTCCTGTGGTCGAGAGGGCCCGCATACTGCATGAGGAGCGACGCTCCGCGGAATAGGCCGATCGGCCGATGTCGGGCACGCCTCCGTCAGGCCGGGGCTCTTCGGAGCACCGCCACCGGGAGGTCGCCGATGAGCCGATAGCGATCGCCGTCGTGCGTGATCCGCACCTCTCGCGCGAAGGGCTTCAGGCTCTCCTTGAGCCGCGCGAGCGCGACGTACACCGCGTTGCGATGACGGAGCGGGTGGAAGGTGCCGCCCCAGACCTGCGCGAAGATGTCCTCGAGCGAGGCCCCGTCGGCGCCGGCCTCGGCAAGCACCGAGAGCAAGAGCAGCCTTTGTTCGGGCAGCTCGAGCTCGCGCTGATCAGTACCGGTGACCTTGCGCGCGCCGACGTCGACGGTGCACGAGACCGACTCGGGCGGCGCGTCGGAGTCCTGGCGCAGGTACGTGCGCGCGCCGATGCGCCAGACGACGTCGGCGGTGCGCTCGAGGCCGAGCCGCTCCACGCGCGCGGCATAGGGATTGGGCCCGCCGCGCGGCTCGCGGGCGGCGGCACCGAGCCGGCGGGCGGCCCGGGCCAGCGAGGCGTCACAGCCATCGCCCGCCGCGAGCACCGCGGCGCCGATCGCCCGGGCGGCGGCGGCGAGGTCGCCCGTCCCCTCCTCCAGCGCGGCGCGGACGATCGACGCGCCCACCAGGATCGGGACGTAGCCGTGCGGCGCGGCGATCTCCTCGCAGGCCGCGAGCGCGCGGACCGCGCGGTCGCGAATGGCCGCGCGCTCGTGCTCGCTCTTCGACTCGCCGTGCGAGCGCACGAGCGCCTCGGCCCGCGCCAGGCGAGCGCGAGCCGTCTCGTGCCAGAGGCGCGCGGTGGCGTAGTGGTGCTCGGCGAGATCGGCAGACTCGATGGCCTCGTCGAGCTCGCCGTTCGCGACCAGCAGCTCCGCGCCGCGCAGGAGCGCGTACGCGCGCGCCACGGCAGGCAGCTCCTCGTCGCCCGCGGCCTCGAGCCGCCCGGGCATCTGTCCGTTCATCACGTCGCGATCGACGGCGACGAACGGCGAGCCAGGGATCCGCAAGTACGCGCGCTCGATGCTCTGCCGGGCGCGCACCAGGTCGCCCTCCGCCTCGGCGAGCCGCGCCCGCTCGGCGTCGCAGATCGGCCCCAGCGCCGCGAGCCCCGGCTCGTTGCCGGCGGTCTCGGCGAGGCGCACCATCTTGTCGGCGCGCTCCAGCTCCCCGGTGCCGATGCAGGCGCGCGCGAGATCGCGCGCGAGCACCGCGCGAAACAGCAGATCGGCGCGGCGATCGAGCGAGGCGATCGCCGCGTCCCCCACCTCCAGCGCGCGCACCAGCTCCCCGCGACGAACGAGCGCGGCGATGTCCAGCGGCGGATCGGGTCGCCCGCGCGTGTCGCGCGCGAGCACCTCCTCTGCGCGATCGACGTCACCGAGGCCGAGCAGCGCGTGCACGTCGAGGATGGTGACGACGCGCTCCACCGGGATGCCCCCCGCCTTCTGCGCCGCGCGGGCGCGCGAGGTCCAGGTGTGGGTCATCGCGTAGCGCTCCTCGTAGAGATGGCTCGCGGCGATCTCCACCGCCCGCCGCGCCTCGAGCTGCGGCACCGCCGCGGTGCGCTTCGCCAGCTTCTCCAGGGTGTCGCGCGCCGGCCCCAGCTCGCCACGCAGGATCCCGAGCTGCGCGCGCGTGAGCACGACGCCCGGGTTCGAGCTCTCGGTCTTCGGCTCGAGCGTGTCGAGCGCGCGCTGCGCCGCGTGCGGCTCACCGGCCCGGATGTGGGACTCGGCGCGCAGCAGCGCGACGCGCTCCGCCTCGTCGCGATCCTTGGGCGGCGGCAGCTCGTCGAGCGCGCGCCGCGCGCTATCGTAGTCGCCCACGCGCAGGAGCTCGCGCGCGAGGAGGCGCAGCGCGAGCGAGGCGTGCGCTGGCGCCTTCGAGGCCATCGCGCGCAAGACGCGCTCGAGGGCGGCGGTCGGCGCTGCCGCCCGCGCCATCGCGTGCTCGCGGAGCGTGACGAGCGCGCTCTCCACGTCGTGCAGCGCGAGATGCGCACGCGCGATGAGGAGCAGCGCGACGTCGTCGTGCGCGGAGGTCGCGAGCGCGATCTCACCGAGCTTCACCAGCACGCGCCAGGTCATGCTGTCCGGTTCGCCGAGCGTCTCCTGCGCGAGCGTGAGCACCGGGGCCGCGAGCGAGATGCGAGCGCCGTCGCGCACCACGAGGAGGTGCTTGCGGAGATCGTCCACCGCATGGCGGCCGGTCTTGCCTCCCGCCTTGACCACCTCGTTCTCGTCGAGCGGGACCGCCGCCGCCGCGAGCAGCGCGAGCACCTTGCGCGTCGAGCCGCGGGATCGCTCCTCGACCGAGCGACGCAGCGCATCGGTGGCGTTCGCGGCCACGCGGGGGAGCGCCTCCTCGGCGAGCGCGAGGCGGAGGAGCAGCGGATTGCCGGCGGTGGCCTGCGCGAGGTCGTCGGCGAGCGTGCGACCACGCTCCGCCTCGAGCACACGGACGAGCGCCACGGCATCGGCGTGCGACAGGGGCTTCACCTCGTACACGGGCGTGCGCAGCGAGGCCTCGCGCGCCGTCACGAAGCGGCGCGAGACGATCACCACCCGCGCCGGGCCTTCGCGCGCGGCGAAGCGCCTCACGATCTCGATGAGCGAGGTCGAGCGCTCGTCGATGTCATCCCAGACCACCGTGCGCGGCGCGCTGGAGAGCAGCAGCGAGAGCGAGTCGGACACGCGTTCGGGATCGGGCGTGGGGCGCAGCGCGCCGATGGCCCGCGCGGTCCGCTCGACCACGTCGCGCGTCTCGAGGGTGCCCGGCACCGGCAGGTAGACGACCTCGGGCACGAGCCGATCCCGCGCGGCGGCGCGACAGACATCGAGCACCAGCGAGGTCTTCCCGACGCCGGCCGCGCCGTAGACGAAGACGACGCGATGACGCGCCACGAGCGCGCGGAGCTCGGCGTGCTCCCGCTCGCGCCCGATCAGCCCTACGACCGTGTCTTCCACCGAGCCTCAGGCTAGAACACCGAACAGGTTGATGACCGAGGATTTCCGCCGAGTTGCGAGCAGCGCGAGGCGCGACGACGACGGATACTGCTGCTATCCCAGGAGGAGCAACGAAGCGATGCGACGTAAATCGG
>JAYTBL010000359.1:0-4524 GCA_043736975.1 Polyangiaceae bacterium | reverse complement strand
GGTGCAGATCCCAGTTTGCTACAGAGTTTCGCATAGTTGCATGACCGGCAGCGAATGATTCAGGCAGCCCTCTTCACTTGCGGCTTCGCATCGTGCGTGACCGTCGGCACCGGTTTCGACACGAGCCGGAGGCGATCGCGACGCGCGAGGTACGACTCGAAGTCCGCCCATAGACCGTTGAGAAGGACGCACCTCAGGTGAAGGACGGCCTCCGCTCGGGCCTTGCCCCATCGCATCCCCGGGCCGTCGAGCCGCATCCCCACGAGATGGCGCACCGTGCCCTCGATGAGACCACTCCCGATGACGAGGCCACGCTCGCGAAGCGTTTGATAGCGCATCCGCGTTCGGTTCTTGGTGAAGTAGTTGATCGTGTTCTCGAGCACGGTCCGCCGGTACTTGTTGCCCGGACCGGTGACGGCGGTGCCGTCGAGTGCGGTCTGGAGCGTCGCGAGCACCGCGTCCAACCCGTCGTGTCGAAGCAGCTTCTTTTGCTCGTGAACCCACGTCTCGAGAGGGGCCCGCTTCGTGCGCGAACCACGATTGATGGCCTTCCCGCAGCTCCAGAGCTTCTCCACAGCATGAATCCAGTCGAGGCACACCTCGGCGTCCGGAAAGAACTCTTGTTGCAGGGCCCACAGCGTGTCTGCGCCGTCGGCCACGAACTCGACCTTCTTGAACTTGGTCGTGCCATAGCCGCGCCGAACCGCCTCTTTTTTGAGCCACTCGAACAGCGCGCGGTAGCTCTTGAACGTTGCGTACATCCGCTTGTTGACTGGCCGCGAATTCCCACCCTCGTCGGTCTTCAACGTGCAGATGACGCCCACTGCCGCCATCTTCGCATTTTTGGACTTCTTCCCGGGACCGCGTCGTTTCTTGGGCGCGCCACTCTTCTTTTGCCGAAGCCCACCCGTCGCCTTCCGATGGGGTTGTCGTCGTTTCGCGTGCTCCGCGCTCGAGATCGCGGGCGCGCCTTTCCCATCGACCAGGATGAGCAACACGTCGGTGTCGCCCTCCGGCACCGCCGCCTGCTCCAGAAAGCCTCGTGCTTCGGCACCGACGGTATCGACCATGCGAAGAACCGAACGCGGCGCGGGCGCCCAACCCAGGAGATCACGCAGGATTTGTCGCGTCGGCGCGAACGCCATCAACGCGCAGAATTTCGCCACCAGTGCCACCAATGGCAACGTGAATCCTCCTGGGAGTCGGAGTGCGCGTGCCATCGGCATGTCGCGACGAGACCGGGGGCGGCCTGCTCGGCGCCCCATCGGCTGAAGCGCGCTGATCTTCCCGAACTTGGTGCCAATCTCGACGGCATCCGCGCCCTCGATCTCGTGCCTGACACCATCCACCTCGTACCGAAGCCCCGTCGGCCATCTCGCAGCTTGGTGCGCGAAGAAGAGCGTCATCAGCGACATTCCCAGGCGAAGCACGCCCGACCAGAGGGAGATCTCAGCCTCGGTCGCCGTTTGCTGCGACGGACAATCGACGAGCGCAAGCAGTTCCTGCACTTCTCGCTGGACTTCATTGCGAGCCTCCGGAATAGTGAGCATCGGGCCTTTTCGTTCTGGATGTTGCGGTATAAGCAGTCGCATTATCCATCACGAGGAGGCCTTTGTCCATCCATTCATACGGCTGAATCAGCAGAATTCAGCCGGCAATACTGGTGCAAAGCGGTATCTGCACCCATCCCTGTTTCGCTCGAAGAGATCGTTCTGACGGGCGGTTCAAGATACGAGTACAGGGGCAGCTTGCTTCATCGCTCTTCTCCCTTTCCCGCGAGCGCCGCGGCCGCAGAGGCGATCCCTGCAGGCCGACTGACCCCGCAGCGTGAAATGATCTTGCCGGGATTTCTGGCTCCTTAGCTTGCACAGACTCCGGATGTAAAGACTTGCCCGCCCACTCTTTCCGCTCGCAGGAAGGCGAAGACTCCTCGGGGCGTGGAGACATTGAGAACCAGTTATCTTTTTGATGTGCCTCCATGGCGGAGACAGCCGCTGACACGGAGTAGCGACAAGCTCAACCGATCTTGCCGTTTGTGTTCTCGATCCAGGCAAGGTGCTTCGGCGCCATTCATTTTCATCAACACGAAGCCGCGAAACCGGTAGGATGCGATCATGGAGATCGTCTCACGTGGGCCGGTTGCGGTAGCGTCGTTGCTCTGGGAGCGCGGCGCGACCCGGGTGCTCACCCTCGTGTGCACAGCGACCTTCGAGCTCGTCCCCGGGGAAGCGGTGCTCCAGTCGAGCCCCGAGCCGCCGCTCGAGAACGACGTTCCGTGGGATGCCCCCTACGCTCGAAGTCTCCGCGCGCCCGCCGATCTGGTGCCCGTCAAGGCGAACGTCGACGTGCTGCTCATGGGCCATGCCTATGCTCCCGGCGGCCGCCCTGCGCGGTCGCTCCTTGCGCGGCTCGCGGTGGGAAGCATCGACAAGACGATCGAGGTGTTCCCCGATCGCTACTTCGATCCGGCGGGCACCCTCGTCGAAGGGCGACCGTTCACCCATATGCCGCTCGTCTACGAGCGCGCCGCCGGTGGGCCGGGCACGTGGAACCCGGTGGGGGTGGTCGTCGGTCAACGGGACACCTACGGCAACGTCTCGCTGCCCAACCTGGTGCCGCCGAAGACACCGGTGCTCTCGCCGGATCGGCTGCTCATTGCTCCGGTGGGGCTCGGCCCGCTTCGGAGCGACTGGCCGTCGCGCGTCCAGAAGCTCGGCGGCCGCTCGCCGCGCGATCTGCCGACCAGCTGGAGCGGGCAGAGCGTGCCCGACGACATCGCGCGTGATTACTTCAATGCTGCGCCGGCCGACCAGCAGCTCGAGAACCTGCGCGCGGACGAGTCGATCACGCTGGAGAACCTCCACGCGTCATACCCGAGCCTGAGCTGCCGGCTGCCCGGGATCCGCCCGACGGCGACGCTCGAGGGCCGAAGCGCGCCCGCGATGATCACGCTCCGCTGCGACACGCTCCGCATCGATACCGATCGTGGGACGTGCACCCTCGTCTGGCGCGCGCATGTGCCGCTGCGCCAGCCGCAGGAGACAGGGCGCCTCGTCGTGGCGCTGGACACGCCGGAACACGCGAAACGGCACCCCACCGTCGTCGGGGCGGAGCGGGAGTCGGACGGGACGGAGACTGTCGCCGCGTCGCTGGAGACCACGCTTACGACCCCCGCGCTGGGGCTTGCCGCCGCGCTGCCTTTCCCCCCTTCCGCGCCCTCGCCTCCGCGCCCGTCCGCGCAGTCGTCGTCGTCGTGGAACGCGATCACCTCGCCTCCGGCCCGAGACCCGCTGTCGCAGTCCGCTTCCTCGTGGGACACGCCGGCCCCGAGGGCGCCGCCGCCCCGCGCCGGCGCCCCGGAGCAGAGCTTCGCCGGCACGCCGTTCACGGGAGCCGCCGCTCCCCGCGCTCCCGCGAGCTTGCGAGAGCCCTCTTCCACTGTCGCGCCGCCGGCCTCCCTGCCCCCTCCTCTTCCGTTCTCCGCCGTCGCGCCGCCGCCGCCGGTCGCGCCGCCCGCCGTCGCGCAGACACCGGTCCCGCCGCCGATCACCGCACCTTCACCGTCGGTCGAGAGCCCTTGGGCCACGAGCACGAGCCACAGAGTGCCAGTCTCCACCAGGGTGGACGTAGCGCCCGCGCTCGGCGCCGCCGTCGTGGCAGCCGCCGTCGCGTTTCGGCCCGACGCCGCGCCGCCGGCCTCCCAGGGCAGCGCCATCGCCGCTTCCAACGCTGCCGCCGACGCGGAGTGGAACATTCGCCCCGGGATCTATCGCCCCTCCGCGCCGCAGCAACCCGCTGTCTCCGCGCAGCCGGAGGTCGCGGAGATGATCCAGCTCATCTGGTTCGACCCCCCCGCGGTCCCCCGTGTCCGCCGTCAGCCCGCCTGGAAGCGCATCCTCGACGCCCTCGAGGACGAGCTCCCCGACGCCGATCTCGACGAGGCCGGATCCTCCGAGCAGCCCGTCGAGACCGAGGATCGCCGGGAGATATTCGAGGTCCTCGCCCGCGGAGAGGCCATTGACGACGCCGGCATCCAGGAGGCGCTCCGGTCCAGCGTCCGCGAGGGCGGGAAATTCGCTTCGCCGATCAAGCTCCTCGCCGGAGAGCTCAGCTTTCCCTTCGACGAGCTCGAGACCCTCAAGGCCACCGTGGCCACCGTGACGCCGCTGATAGGCAATGACGAGCAGCTCAAGGCGGCCGTGACCAACGCGCAAGACCTGCTCAAGCTCTCCGATCTCCGCACCTCACCGGCCGTGGTGGAGAGCCTGACCCTCCGCATTCGAGAGGTCTTTGCTCAAGGCAAGCGCGTCGTGCCGGCGAGCTACCTCGACACCCAGGTCGAGCGCGCGCTCCTCGAGCAGCGTCATTATCAGCGCCGCGCCGTCTTCGGCGGGCCGCACCTCCGGGCCCTGCTCCTCCCCTCCGGCTCGTCGCAGCCCGTGCCCGCGTACATGCCCGACGCGCTCGCGCAGAAGCTTCCGCTCTACCTGCGCTTCAGGGCGCGGCTCATCGTCGAGATCCATC
>JAYTBL010000358.1:0-10733 GCA_043736975.1 Polyangiaceae bacterium | reverse complement strand
GACTGGTCGACGGCGGAAGGGCTCGCCTTCGGCTCGCTGGTCGAGGACGGTTTCGGGGTTCGCCTGTCGGGCCAGGATTCGGGCCGCGGCACGTTCAGCCAGCGTCACGCCGTATGGGTCGATCAGACGACCAACGAAAAATATATCCCGCTGCGCGAGATCAACGACGGCGAGTTGCTGAAAGCCCGCTTCGAGGTCCGCGACAGCCCGTTAAGTGAATTCGGTGTGCTCGGTTTCGAATATGGCTATTCGATCGCCGACCCGAAAACATTGGTGCTGTGGGAAGCGCAATTCGGCGATTTCGCCAATGGCGCGCAAACCATCATCGACCAGTTCATCGCCGCGGGCGAAGCCAAGTGGCTGCGCGCATCGGGTCTCGTCCTGTTGCTCCCGCACGGCTTCGAAGGGCAGGGGCCGGAGCATTCGTCCGCGCGGCTCGAGCGCTTCCTCCAGCTTTGCGCCGAGGATAATATCCAGGTCGCCAACTGCACCACGCCGGCCAATTATTTCCACATCTTGCGCCGCCAGATGCTGCGCGATTTCCGCAAGCCATTGATCATCATGACGCCCAAATCTTTGCTGCGCCACAAGTCGGCGGTGTCTGTGCGCGACGACTTCACGGGCGAGGGCCATTTCAAGCGTATCTTGAGCGATCTCAACCCGCCGTCCGCCGGCGACACGCGCCGCCTCGTGCTGTGCTCCGGCAAGCTCGCGTATGAATTGATGGAGGCACGCGATTCAGCGGGCGATCTCGGGGTCGAGATCTTGCGCGTCGAACAGCTCTATCCGTTTCCGTCCGAGCCGCTCGAAAAGCGCCTCGGGGCAATGCCCAATCTCACCGATCTGGTCTGGGCGCAGGAAGAACCAAAGAATAATGGCGCCTGGAGCTTCTTCGAAAATCTGCTCGAGGAAAGCCTTGCCGCCGCCGGTTTCGGCCAGCTCCGCCCGCGTTATGCCGGCCGCGCCGCCTCGGCTTCGCCCGCGACCGGCCTTGCCAAGCGCCACGTCGCCGAGCAAGCCGCGCTTATCGCCGACGCGCTGGGCCAGTCGTCGGCTAAACCGGCGGCGGCCCAAGCAGCTGCCGAAACTGTTCAAATGGCCGGCAAGGCCGGGAGTTGAGGCAGGAATAATGAGGAATGCCCATGTCGACTGAAGTCAAAGTCCCAGCACTGGGCGAATCGATCACCGAAGCGACGGTTGGGCAATGGCTTAAGGCGCCCGGCGACGCGGTCGCGCTCGATGAGCCGATCGTCAGCCTGGAAACCGACAAGGTCGCGGTCGAAGTGCCGTCGCCAGTGGCCGGAACACTCGCCGAGCAAGTTGTCAAAGAAGGCGACACGGTCGCGGTCGGCGCGTTGCTCGCGCTGATTGGGGAAGGGGCTGCAGCAGCACCAAACACTCCCCCGGCGCAGGCCGCCGCCGTGGCGCCGGAAGCGAAAGCCTCCGAACCAGCAGAAGCGCTCGCGTCACCGCCCCCGTCACCAACCGACGCGTCGCTGACCCTGTCCCCCGCAGTGCGCCGCGCGGTGCTCGCCAATCATGTCGACCCGTCGGGCATCCGTGGCAGTGGCAAGGACGGCCGGATCACCAAGGATGACGTGCTTGCTGCCGCAACTGCCAGGACCAGCGCGCCGCCGCCCGCACCTGTCGCAACGACCACCGCTCCTCCGCCCCCGTCTACCGGTGGCCGCCGCGAAGAACGCGTCAAGATCAGCCGGATGCGTGCAACCATCGCGACCCGCCTCAAGGAAGCGCAGAACACCGCGGCCTTGCTGACCACCTTCAATGACGTCGACATGACCGCCGTGATCGACGCCCGCGCCAAGTACAAGGATTTGTTCGAGAAGAAGCACGGCATCCGCCTCGGCTTCATGGGGTTCTTCGTGAAGGCCGTCGCGCTCGCCGCCAAGGACGTCCCCTCGGTCAACGCGCGGATCGAGGGCGACGAAATCGTCTATCATGATTATCTCGATGTCTCGGTCGCGGTCTCGGCCCCCAAGGGGTTGGTCGTCCCGGTTGTGCGCGACGCCGACCGCATGAGCTTCGCCGAGATCGAGAAAGCCATTGCCGCTTATGGCAAGAAGGCCAAGGACGGCGCGCTGACGGCGGAGGACATGAAAGGCGGCACCTTCACCATCTCCAACGGCGGCGTGTTCGGCAGCCTGCTGTCGACCCCGATCATCAATCCGCCCCAGTCGGCGGTGCTCGGCATGCACCGGATCGAGGAGCGACCGGTGGTCAAGGACGGCCAGATCGTCGCCCGCCCGATGATGTATCTCGCACTGAGCTACGACCACCGCCTGATCGACGGCCGCGAGGCCGTCACCTTCCTTGTCCGCGTCAAGGAAGCGATCGAGGACCCGACGCGGTTGCTGATCGATTTATGATTGTGTCCCTGCGGAGGCAGGGACCCAGTACTGGGCTCCTGCCTCCGCAGGAGCACAAGGAGCACCTATGGCTGACTACGACTACGACGTCCTGATCATCGGCTCCGGGCCCGGCGGCTATGTTGCCGCGATCCGCGCCGCGCAACTGGGGCTCAAGACCGCGTGCGCCGAGAGCCGCGAGACGCTTGGGGGCACGTGCCTCAACGTCGGCTGCATCCCGTCCAAGGCCTTGCTCCACGCGTCCGAACTGTTCGAGGAAGCCGCGCACGGGACGATGGCCAGATGGGGCGTCAAGGCGACGGGGGTCGAACTCGACCTGCCGACCATGCACGCCAGTCGCCTCGAAGCGGTCAAGGGACTGACCCAGGGAATCGAGTTCCTGTTCAAGAAAAACAAGGTCGAATGGCTCAAGGGCCAGGCGAGTTTCGCCAGCGCCGACAGCGTGCGCGTGGGCGACCGAACCGTCCGCGCGAAGAATATCGTCATCGCCACCGGCTCTTCGGTCACCCCGCTCCCGGGCGTCGATGTCGATCAACAGCGCATCGTCGACTCCACCGGCGCGCTCGAGCTTAACCAAGTCCCTTCGCATCTCGTGGTCATCGGCGGCGGCGTCATCGGGCTCGAGCTCGGCATGGTCTACCAGAAGCTCGGCGCGGAGATCACCGTGGTCGAGGCGACCGCGGGGCTCCTGCCCGGCGTCGATCCCGAGTGCACGGCGGTGGTGGAGAAGCGCATCGTCAAGCACGGCGGCAAGATCATCAAGAACGCCAAGGCCTCGGGCTACGAGAAGAGCGCCGACGGGAGCGTCGCGGTCAAGGTCGACATGGGCGGAGGCAAGTTCGACACCGTCGTCACCGACCTGGTGCTGGTCGCGGTCGGCATGCGCCCCAACGGCGCGGGCCTCGGCCTCGAGGAGATCGGCGTGAAGGTCGAGCGCGGCTTCCTGCCGACCGACAACGTCGGCCGCACCAACGTGAAGACCGTGTTCGCGATCGGTGACGTGAGCGGCATGCCCATGCTCGCGCACAAGGCGACGAAGGAGGGCGAGGTCGTCGCCGAGGTCATCGCAGGCCACAAGGCGGCGAAGGACTGGGTCTCGATCCCGGCCGCCATCTTCACCGATCCGGAGATCGCGATCGCCGGGCTCACCGAGGCGCAGGCCAAGGAGAAGGGCATCGAGGTCAAGGTCGGCAAGTTCCCGTTCGCGGCGCTCGGCCGCGCGATGGCGGTGAACGAGACCGAGGGCTTCTTCAAGGTGGTCGCCGACAAGAAGACGAACGAGCTGCTGGGCGTTCACATCGTGGGCCCCGAGGCCAGCGACCTCATCAGCGAGGGCGCGCTCGCCCTCGAGATGCACGCGTTCCTCGAGGACATCGGCATGACCATCCACCCCCACCCCACGCTGGGCGAAGGCATGATGGAAGCCGCGATGAACGGCCTCGGCCACGCGATCCACATCCTGAACCGAGAGAAATCCTGAGGCCTATCTCCGGCCTTTGAAGCCCATCATGTTCTGGACGACCGACTCGCTCTCCTCTGCGATCTCGGCGGTCTCGCGGATGCGGTCGGCGCAGTCCTCGCACATCTTCTTGGCCTTGCCCTCGACCTTGAGGGACACGAGCGTCTCGGCCTCGTTCTCGCATTCCTTACAGATGGCCATGAGGATCTCCTTTTTTCCCGGGCGAACGGGCAAGGGGAACCTTATCATAGGGGGAAATCGCGCCGAACGTTCGGCCGCGGAGGAATCGTGACCATGGGCATCTTCGACCGTATGGGCAAGGTCATCTCGAGCAACGTGAACTCGATGCTCGACAAGGCGGAGGACGACAAGAAGCTCCTCGAGCTCAACCTCGAGGAGATGGCCGAGCAGCTCAAGTCGGGCCGCCAGGATGTCATCGCGGCGGTGGCCGCCGAGAAGCAGCTGAAGAAGAAGGCGGACGACCTGAAGTCCGAGGTCGAAAAGTGGGAGAAGCGCGCGGAGCTCGCCTTGAAGAGCGAGGACGAGGCGCTCGCCCGCGAGGCCCTCAAGCAGAAGAAGCGCACCGAGGTCGAGGCCGACAACGTCGACAAGGCGCGCCAGGACCAGCGGGATGTAGCGCTCAAGATGAAGGAAGAGCTGGAGCGCATGGAGCAGAAGCTCGACGAGCTGAAGCTCCGCAAGGGCACCATCGCGGCGCGCGCGCAGCAGGCGCGTGGCGGCGGCGGCGCCGAGGGCCTCGGCGCGCGCGGCGGCTCGAACGCCTTCGACAACTTCCGCAGGATGGAAGAGAAGATCGAAGGCCGAGAGCAGGAGGGCCTGGCGATGGCCGAGGTGGAGGACGCGCTCGGCACCGGCCCCGCAGAGAAGGACCTGGAGTCGAAGTTCCGCGATCTCGAGCGCGGCGGCAGCAGCGGCGGCGGCTCCAAGAAGGACACCGAGATCGACGACGAGCTCGCCGCGCTCAAGAAGCGCATTCGTATCTAGCGCCCCGTCTTGGAAGGCCGAATCGTCATCAGCTTCCGCACGTCGGGCGGGCCCGGACGGAGCTTCCTCGAGCGTGCGCGTGCGCTCGATGACCGCACCGCCGCCCACGGCGCGGTCCTCGTCGCGTGGGGCGCCGACCGGGTCGCGTTCGCGTTCGAGGAGAGCCGCCTCGCAGCGGCGCTCGCGCTGGTGACGGCGCCCGGGGCGGACGTCGAAGGGGACGAGCTGCCCTGGTGCGTGGGCGTCGCGCAGGGCGATCTCAAGCGGCTCGCCGAGGATGGCTCGCGCGGCACGCTCGCGTGGGGCGCGCCCTTGGTGGCCGCCGCAGTGCTCGCGGGGGCGGCCGAGCCAGGCGAGGTGCTGTGCGCGCAGACCATGCGCGCGATCCGCGAGGGCGAGCTCCTCACTGCGGGGACGCGCATCGGTCGCGACGGCGACCGTCGCGTGCGCGGCGTGCGGCTCGACCGGCAGCATCCCTGGCGTCGCGAGGCAGTGGAGCAGCTGGCGCGCATGCGCGTCGCGCCCCTGGTCGGCGTGCCGCCGCCGCCCACCGAGGTCGCGGCCGGCGCGTTGCTCGTCTTGCGGGCCGATCCCGGCACCGGCGGCACGCGGTACCTCACCGAGCTCGCGGCGCGCGCCGCGGCCGGGCAGCGCGCGCTCATCATCGCGCCGTCGGGCTCGAGCTTCGAACCGCTAGGCGCGCTCCGGCGCGCGTTCGCCCGTTCGATCACGCGAGAGCTCTCGCCGATGCTCCTCGAGTCCGCGGACTCGCTCGAGGCCCTCATCGGCGGTGACGGCGTGACGCTCGCCGTCGCGGCGCGCCTCATCACCGCGTTCCTTTCGGCGCGCAGCGAGCGGCAGGGGGCTGGCCTCCTCCTCCTCGACGACGCGAAGAACATCGACCCCGCCACCCTCGAGGCCTGCGCGGTCGCAGCGCAGGCCAGCGGCTCGGCGTTCGGGGTCGTGGCCCGGCTCGACGCGACCGGCGGTCTGCCCTCGGTCCTCGCGCCGCTGCCGAGCCGCGCCGAGATCGAGATCGAGCCGCTCAGCCGCGACGCCGCGGAGAGCCTCGCGGGCGGCTGTACGAACGAGGCGCTCGATGCGGTCGCGCGTCGCCGCTGGGCGCGCCTCGCCGCGAACGTACCGCTGGGCGTGGTCGAGTCGGTGGCGTACGGCATCGTGAGCGGTGATCTGCGCTGGGACGGCGACCGCGCCACGCCGCGCTCTCGCGCCTCCGGCCGCGGCAAGGTGCGCGGCGCCGCCGACTGGATCCTGCTGCGCGCGCGCGACGAGAACGCCGCGTGCCGCACCGTGCTCTGCCTCATCGCGCTGCTGGGCGGCGAGGCGAAGGTCACGCGGCTCGCCAGCGTGCTCGAGCGCGCCCGGGAGAAGATCGACGTCGACGCTGTGCTCGCGGAGCTCATTCGCGGACGCTGGCTCATCGACACGCAGGAGGACTGGGTCGGGCTGCCCTCACGCACCCATCGCGATGCGCTCGCGGTCCTGCTCGAGGAGGATGCCCGGCGGCCGCTGCACGAGGCCGCGGCCGACGTCCTCGAGGACGAGGAGGGCGCGTTCGGTCGCGTCGAGGCCGCGTGGCAGGCCGCGCAAGCGGGCGACGGGACGCGCGCGGGGCGCATCATGCTCTCCGCCGCGCGCGCCACGACGCACGCGCAGCTCGAGGCGAGCACCACGCAGCTGATCGCGTTCGCGCGGCGCGCCGATCCCGACGGCGAAGAGGCGGCCCTCGAGGTGCTGGCGAACGCGATCGCCTGCTCGCCGAGCGCGATCCCGCCGCGCGTTGCGCCTTCCATCGCGCCGGCGAGCCTGAAGCCGTTCGACGTCGCGGCGGTTCACGACTCCGAGCCGCCGACGCTGGCGCGTCTCGATCTCGCCCCCATGGCCGCGCTGGCGGGGCTGGTCGCGCCCGAGATCTCCCCCGAGTCGGCGCCGGAGTCGCAGGAGCTCCCCAGCGCGGCGGGCGTGCAGGGGGCGACCATCGCCACGCGCCTCGGAGAGCTCGCGAAGGACGCGCTCCTCAGCGCCGACAACGCGGCGCTCGAGCGCTGGGTCGACGGCCTGCGCGCCTCGGGCGAGAGCCCGATGTTCACCGAGCGCCTGCGTGCGCTATCCCGCCTCGGCCGCGGCGACATCGGCGACGCGCTGCGCGTGCTGCGCCGCACGCGCTCGTCGCTCGATCTCGACGATCACAAGCAGCGCTGCCAGACCTCGCTCGCGCTGGGCGTCGCGCTGTCGGTGGCGGGCCGCCCGCAGGAGGCGCTGCTCGAGGGCATGGACGCGCTGGCGCGAGCGCGGCATGCGGGTGATGAGCGCGGCGCGAACGCGTGCCTGGCGTTCCTGGCGAAGCTGTACACGTCGGTGGGCCGCCCCGAGAGCGACCGCCTCCGCGTCAACGCCTCACCCTGACTCCCCGAGCGCGGTCACGGCGCTTCGCGGGCGGACTCGTCCCACGCTTCGCGGAGGATCTCGGCGACGGCCTCGTAGAGCGCCTCGGGGATGGCGCTGCCCACCTCCAGCTCCACCAGCGCCCGCGCCAGCGGGATGTCTTGCAGCACCGGGACGTTGTAGGCGCGCGCCGCCTCGACGATGCGCTTCGCCAGGTCGCCGCTGCCCGAGGCCACCAGCACCGGCGCCTCGTCGCCCTCCTCTTCCTCGTAGCGGAGGGCACATGCAAGATGCACGGGGTTCACGATGACCACGCTCGCTTTCTGGACGTTGGCGACCGTCGCGGAGGCCAGCATCTCGTGATGGGCGCGCTCGCGCGCGGATTTGAGCTGGGGATCGCCCTCGCTCTCCTTGTGCTCACGCTTCACCTCGGTCTTGCTCATCATGAGCTTCTTCGCCCACGACCGGCGCGTCACTACCACGTCGAGCACGGCCAGGAAGACGCCCAGGATCGCCGAGCGCTGCACGACCGAGAGCGCGATGGCGCCGGCCAGCGCCGCTGCCTCCGGGAGGCGACCGGCGGTGCGCGCGAGGTCGCCGGCGCGGTCGCGCAGCGCGGTGAACGCGAACCAGGCCACCGCGGCGCCGAACAGCGCCGCGCGCAGCACGCCCACCAGGCGCTGCGTGGAGAACAGACCGCCGAAGCCCTTGATGACGTCGAGGCGCTCGAGCTTCGGCTGGAGCTTCTTGGTGGCGATGATGCCGCCCGACTGGACGACCGAGGTCACCGCCGCCGCGATCGCCGCCGCGAGCACGATGGGCACGGTGAGGGTGACGACCGAGGAAGCGATGGGCAGGGGATCGAAGGCGACGGTGACCGACTCATCACCGGCCCGCGCGATCGCGGCCCGCAGATCACCTCCGGCGTGCGTGGCGAGCGCGGTGATGGCGGCGGGCGCGAGCGCCACCGCGCAGAGGAAGGCTATGGCCTGGCTGGCGAACGCAGAGATGGGGCTGTCCCCCTCCTCCTGCGCCTTGCGTAGCCGCTTTGGCGTTGCCTCCTCTGACTTGTCGCTCAACGCCGCCTCTTCGTCGCCTTCCGCTTCGGAGTTGCCTTCCGCTTCGGAGTTGCCTTCTTTTTCACCACCCCGCCGCTTTTCTTCTTCGCGGGCGCCTTCTTGGCGGTCGTCGCCTTCGCCTTCTTGGCGGTCGTCGCCTTCGCCTTCTTCGCGGGCGCCTTCTTGGCCTTGGCGCTCGCCTTGGCCTTCGCAGCTGCCTCAGCCACGAGCGCGGCCTCTGCTTCCGCCTCGGCCTCGGCCTCGGCGTCCGCCTTCTTCCGCTCCGGCGACATCTCCCAGTCCTCGATCACCCGCCCCGTCACGAGCTTGTAGAGCTCGATCGCCAGCTCGCGCACGCCCTCCCCGGTCGCAGCCGAGACCAGCCGCAGGTCGATCTTCTTCTTCGCGAACCTCGGCTTCAGCTTCACGTACAGCTCGCGCACCTCGGTCACGTCCGCCTTCGACAGCGCGACGATCTGCGGTCGCTGGGCCAGCTCCGGATCGAACCGCTCGAGCTCGTGCTGGAGCGCCAGGTAGTCGGCGAGCGGCTCGCGCCCCTCGGTGGGATCGAGCGTGATGAGGTGCAGGAGCGCCCGGCAGCGCTCCACGTGCTTCAGGAACCGATGCCCGAGCCCGGCGCCGTCGGCCGCGCCGGGGATGAGCCCGGGGATGTCGGCGAGCACGAACGTCGCCTCGTCCCCCACGCGCACCACGCCGAGCGACGGCGTGAGCGTGGTGAAGGGGTAGTCGGCGACCTTGGGCTGCGCGCGCGAGACGGCGCGGATGAACGTCGATTTCCCGACGTTCGGGAAGCCGAGCAGCCCCACGTCGGCCATCACCTTCAGCTCGAGGCGGAGCTTCCGCTCCTGCCCGGGCTCGCCCGGCTCGGCGCGGCGGGGCGCGCGGTCGTAGGGCGTGGCGAAGTGGATGTTGCCGCGGCCGCCCTTGCCGCCCTTGGCGACCACGATGCGGGCGCCGGGCTGGTCTATGTCGAAGAGGAGCTGCTCGGTGTCGCGGTCGAAGACCTGCGTTCCGACCGGCACGCGGACCAGCATCTCTTTTGCGGCCTTGCCGTAGCAGTCGGCGCCCTGGCCGTGCTCGCCGTGGTCCCCGCGCAGGGTGCGGCCGTAGGTGAGGTCGAGCAGGGTCGAGAGGCCCTCGTCGGCCACGAACACGATGTCCGCGCCGCGCCCGCCGTCACCGCCGGCGGGACCGCCGAAAGGCACGTATTTCTCGCGTCGGAACGCGACGACACCGTTTCCGCCACGACCGGCGACGAGATCCACACGACACGAATCGACGAACTTCACGGGCCTGGAATAGTCGGTCCACCCAGCGGAGGCCAGCGGGACGGTAGATTCACGGCCGTCCCTCGCTTCGCTCGGTCGGCCCGTGTTGTTCGCCCGCCCGCCTCGCTGCGCTCGGCCGACGGCCTCGAATCCGAGTACCCTCGCGCCGTGGCCAAGCGCGAAGGACTGGTTCGGTTCGGTGTGGCGATGGAAGCCTCGCTTCTGCGGGCATTCGACGCGATCGTCAAGCGCCGCGCGAGCACGCGCTCCGAGGTCCTGCGGGATCTGGCGCGGGCCGAGGTCACCCGGGCGGACGTGGCGAGCGGCTCGGACGCGGTGGCCACCGTCACGCTCGTCTACGACCACCACGTCCGTGACCTCACCGAGAAGCTCATCGAGCTCCAGCACGCGCTGGGCGGCAAGATCCGCTCGTCGATGCACGTGCACCTCGACGAGGCGCACTGCCTCGAGGTGATCATCCTCCAGGGCCCGGCCGAGGAGCTACGGCGCTTCGCCGACCGCGTCTTCGCGACGCGCGGCGTGAAGCACGGCGGCATCGAGGTCATCGCGGCCACCAAGTCCGCGCCCGACCAGCTCCACGTGCACCTTCACTCCCACGACCACGCGCACGGCCACGACCACGGGGACGGCCACCACCACCACGACGGCGACGAGCACGGCCACGCCCACGACGACGCGAAGAAGCCGAAGAAGAAGCGCTGAGCTCGCCGAGCTACTAGGGGATCGAGAACGTCACGCGGAAGGCGCCCTGCTGCTGCGAGATGCCGGCGCCGTCGACCACGACGCTGTAGGCCTTGCCCGCCGTGACCGGGAACTTCAGCGCCTCGCCGCCCACGCCGTTGTTGGCGTTGATGCACGCGAGGTAGCCGAGCTCGCCGTTCGGACCCGGCACGCACGACGACGTGACGTAGAGGAACGAGTCGTAGCCGGTGTCCGACGTGACGACGTTCATCTGCCCGGTCTTGTGCGCGACCACGCGGAAGAGGCGATCGGAGGCGGCGGCGCCGGTGGTGGGGTTGCCGCCGCCGGTGCCCGGGCAGGTGGGCTTGGCGCTCCCCGTGTTCGTCGAGCCCTGGGTGGTGCCGACGAACGAGACGGGCTTCGACCA
>JAYTBL010000357.1:0-10736 GCA_043736975.1 Polyangiaceae bacterium | reverse complement strand
AGCAGCACGCTCTCGGGTGGCATCCCACCTTCGTCGATGTTGATGCGCGTCGGATTGCGCAAGATGTTCTCGGCGAGCTTCAAGACCTTCGCCGGCATCGTCGCCGACAGGAGCACCGTCTGACGATCCATAGGCAGCAGCTTGATGACTTCGTTCAGCGCGTCGGCAAAGCCGAGCGTGAGCAAGCGATCCGCTTCATCGAGCACGAGCAGCCTGGTCGCGCTCAGATCGATGGCGTTCTGCTTGATGAGATCGAGCAAGCGCCCCGGCGTCGCCACCACGATGTCCGCGCCGCCGCGGAGCGCCATCATCTGCGGATTGATCGACACCCCGCCCACGGCCACGCACGCCTTCACGCGCGGCGCGAGGTAGCGGCCGAGGTCGGCGAAGGCCTCGCCGATCTGCGCCGCGAGCTCGCGCGTCGGGACCAGCACCAGCGCGCGCACCGCCCGCCGCCGCGGGCTCTCCCCCACGTCGCGCACGTCGCGCACGTCGCGCACGAACGTCTCCAGGATCGGCAGCACGAACGCTGCCGTCTTGCCCGACCCGGTCTGCGCGAGCCCCCGCACGTCACGGCCGGCCAGGACCTCGGGGATCGCCGCGCGCTGGATGGGCGTCGGCTCGAGGTAGCCGAGGTCGGAGGCCGCGCGCAGCAGCGGAGCCGAGAGACCGAGTGCGCCGAAGTTCTGCATGCGTGCCAAGGATGCCGCGCCACGCTATCCCCGCGCGCCTGGCCGCGCCAGGACCTCGACAAAGCTCCCTGACCGCGTCGCCTCACTCCGCGCCGTCGGCCGAGAACCCATTCTTCGCGTGCGCGCCGTCGCAGGAGGGCTTGTTCGCGGAGCCGCCGCAGCGGCACAGCATCGCCTGGTCGACGCGCCGGATGGTGCGGCCGGTGCCCGACGATGATCTCGGGCTCACTCATGCCGTCGTTTCTATCGCAGTCGGTCGGGCTCCGTCAGGCCCCACGAGAGAGACTTAAGCCTTGCCGACTAGCGTCGATGGCGCGCGCGCATCCCCTCGAAGGGCTTCTCCACCACCGCGTGCGCGAGCGTGGCGAGGGCCACGGTGAGCGCGAGGCCGAGCACGAACACGAGCGGCGCCGGCACGAGGCGCTTCGCGAGCTGGAGGGCCGGGACGTTGAGCAGATACATCCCGTAGCTGACGACGCCGACGTGGCGGAGCGGACGCCACCCGAGGACCGGCGCGAGGAGGTGATCCTCGCGCAGGCAACACGAGACCACGAGCAGCGCCATCGACACCAGCACCGTGAGGAGCGACCACGGCAGCGCTGCCCCGCAGACCACGAGACCGAGGAGGAATACGGGGGAGAGCCGCTGCCCGAGTACGCGATCGGCGGCGGCGAAGAGGCGCGTCTGCAGCAGCAGCGCGGCGAGCGAGCCCAGCGCTTTGGGCGTCGCGAGGCCGCGGAGCATCCGCGTGAGCAACGGTCCGCCGCGGATCCAATCACGCTCCGCCGCTTGATCGACCAGCAGCACCGCGCCCATGAAGAGCGCCGCGGGCACGATGCCCCGCGAGACGCGCAGGACCCAGGGGAAGCCGAGATAGAACTGCTCCTCCGCCGCGAGCGACCACGCGAAGGAGAAGACGACCGCGTGCTCGACGTCGTGATCGACGAGCCAGTTCGACGTGTAGGTCAGGTACCAGGGCAGCGATCGCAGGAAGCGGTCGCGTGCCGGCCCGTGCTCGCGCAAGAAGAGCGCGTGCAGCGCGAAGAGCGCGAGCACCGCGTAATGGAGCGGGAAGATGCGGAGACTCTGGGCGCGTAGAACGCGCCCAGCGCGATCTGCCCGTGTTGCTGGCGCTCGCGGAGGAGGAGCGTGGTGATGAGGAAGCCGCTGATCGCAAAGAAGAGGTCGACGCCGAGCGGGCCGCGTCCGAGCACGCCGTCGAGTGGGTAGGGGGTGGCGTGGTGCCAGATTACGGGCAGGATGGAGAGCGCGCGTAGCCCGTCGAGCGAGCCGAAATGCGCGGTCCGGCGGAAGGCGTCGGCGCGCGCGGTGACGGGATGACGTTCCACGCCGGTGCTCCAGCCTACCATCGTCTCTTGACAGCGGGACGAACGAGACATAGCCAGCTGGTTATATAACTCGTAGGTTATGTACGCATGCGCCCCGACCACCTGAGCGCCACCTTCTCGGCGCTCGCCGACCCCACGAGGCGCGCGATCCTCGCGCGCCTTGCGCGCGGGGAGGCCAACGTGGCCGAGCTCGCGAAGCCTTTCGACATGAGCCAGCCCGCCGTCTCCAAGCACCTCAAGGTGCTCGAGCGCGCCGGCCTCATCTCCCGCGGTCGCGACGCGCAGTTCCGGCCCTGCCGCTTGGAGGCGAGCCGCCTCGCTGAGGCGACCCAGTGGATGGATCGCTACCGCGTGCTCTGGGAAGAGAGCCTCGATCGTCTGGGTGGGCTGCTGGAAGAGATGAAGAAGGAGGAGAAGAGCCATGGCCGAAGAAAGACCTGAGTACCGTACGGCCCGCGTGTTCGATGCCCCGAAGCGCCTCGTCTACAAGGCGTGGTCCAGCGCCGAGTACGTGTCGCGGTGGTTCACGCCGGCGCCGCTGACCACGTCGAGCTGCGAGGTCGACCTCCGGAACGGGGGCGCGTTCCGCCTCGTGATGCGCACGGGTGACGGCCAGGAGTTCCCGATGGACGCGGTCTTCACCGAGGTCGTCCCCGAGGAGCGCATCGTCATCGAAGCGAAGATCCACGACGGGCTCGAGGTCCGGACCACCGTCCTCTTCAGTGAGCGTGACGGCAAGACCACGCTCAACGTCCACCAGGTCTACTCGCACGAGGACGACGCTGTGAAGGGCGCGCCCCAGGGCTGGAAGCTCACCCTGGATCAGCTTGCCGAGCACGTCCGCGCCCAACCATGAGGAGGGGAAGGGGGGCCTCTTAACGTCGCTAGGTGCCGGGGCCGCCGTCGTGGTAAGTGCTCGCGGCCGCTCGAATCCCCCCAGGCCTCCCCTTCGAACAGAGAGAGAATCCCTTGGCCGCTCGTATCCCCATCGATCGCATCCGCAACATCGGTATCTCGGCCCACATCGACTCGGGCAAGACCACGCTCACCGAGCGCATCCTCTTCTACACGGGTCGGATCCATAAGATCCACGAGGTCCGAGGCAAGGACGGCGTCGGCGCCAAGATGGACTCGATGGAGCTCGAGCGCGAGAAGGGCATCACGATCCAGTCGGCCGCGACCTACTGCGTCTGGCAGGGCTCGCAGGAGCAGCTCAAAGAGAAGCCGATCAACATCAACATCATCGACACCCCAGGCCACGTCGACTTCACGATCGAAGTCGAACGCGCGCTCCGCGTGCTCGACGGCGCGATCCTGGTCCTCGACTCGGGCAAGGGCGTCCAGAGCCAGTCGATCACGGTCGACCGGCAGATGAAGCGCTACCACGTCCCGCGCATCGCGTTCGTCAACAAGATGGACAACCCGGGCGCGAACTACGAGCGCGTCTCGGCGATGCTCAAGGAGAAGCTCGGCCACCACTCGGTCATGATCCAGCTCCCCATGGGCGCGGAGCACGAGTTCGCGGGCATCATCGACCCCATCATCGGCAAGGCGTTCTACTTCGACGGCCAGGATGGCGAGATCATCCGCGAGGAGGAGATCCCCGAGCAGTACCAGGCGGCCGCGAAGGCGGCGCGCGAGAAGATGATCGCCGACGTCGCCGACGTCGACGACGAGCTCGCGGAGAAGTTCATCAACGAGGAGCCCATCTCCGTCGACGAGCTGCGCGCGGCCATCCGCCGCGCCACCCTCGCCCTCAAGATGACCCCCGTGATGTGCGGCTCGGCCATCAAGAACAAGGGCGTCCAGCTCCTGCTCGACGGCGTCGTCCACTACCTCCCGCGCCCCACCGAGGTCCTCAACGAGGGCCACGACCAGAGCAACGGCGAGGCCAAGGTGCTCGTCGAGTCCGACCCGAGCAAGCCCTTCGTCGGTCTCGCGTTCAAGCTGCAGCAGGACAAGTACGGCCAGCTGACCTACTTCCGCGTCTACCAGGGCACGGTCTCCGCCGGCGACACGATCTACAACGTGTCGAACGAGTCGCGGAAGGTCCGCGTTCCCCGGATGTTCCGCATGCACTCCGAGGACCGCGAGGAGATTCCCTCGGCCGAGGCCGGCGACATCGTCGCCTTCTACGGCGTCGAGGCGAGCTCCGGCGAGACGTTCACCGACGGCAAGGTCAACTGGACCCTCACGTCGATGCACGTCCCCGCGGCCGTCATCTCGCTCGCCGTCGCGCCCAAAGATCGCTCGACCGAGGTCAACTTCTCCAAGGCGCTCAACCGCTTCACCAAGGAGGACCCGACCTTCCGCGTCCACCAGGACGAGGAGTCCCAGCAGACCATCATCAGCGGGATGGGCGAGCTCCACTTGGACATCTACATGGAGCGCATGAAGCGCGAGTACAACTGCGACGTCATCGCGGGCAAGCCGCAGGTCGCGTACCGCGAGTCGATCACCCGCAAAGCGGAGATCAACTACACGCACAAGAAGCAGACCGGTGGTTCGGGCCAGTACGCCAAGATCATGGGCTTCATCGAGCCGCTCCCCTCGGACGCGGTCGAGCCGTACGAGTTCCTCGACGACGTCACCGGTGGCTCCATCCCGCGCGAGTTCATCTCGTCGTGTGACAAGGGCTTCAAGGACGCCGTGCGCAAGGGCACGATGATCGGCTTCCCGATCGTCGGCATCCGCTGTGCGGTCAACGACGGCGCTTCCCACGCCGTCGACTCCTCGGAAATGGCGTTCAAGACCGCCGCGATGATGGGCTTCCGCGAGGCGTACGCCAACGCGGCCCCGACCATCCTCGAGCCGATCATGAAGGTCGAGATCGACGTCCCCACCGAGTTCCAGGGCTCGGTCGTCGGTCAGGTCAACCAGCGCCGCGGCGTCATCCTCGAGACGGTCGGTGGCGACACCGTCAGCGTCACCTGCGAGGTCCCGCTGAACGCGATGTTCGGTTACTCGACCGATCTCCGCTCGGCCACGCAGGGCAAGGGCACCTTCACCATGGAGTTCGCTCGCTACGCCATCGTGCCCAAGCAGGAGCAGGACGAGATGAAGAAGGTCTACCGCGAGAAGCTCGCGGCGGAAGCCGCGAAGAAGTAGCCCGCCCGCGCGAGCCTCCGGCTCGCATCCGTGAAGCGCGAGGCGGCTCCCATCGAGCTGACCTCGCGTTTTCGCGTTTGTCACGGTTCGCTTTGGATGACGAGACCGAGGAGGAAGTGACCTTCCACGACCCCGATCTCGCAGTGACGCAAGGGGGGGCACGCGGTGCGCTTCGTCTAGACTGGCCCCATGGCGAAGCCGGTGTGTGTGGTGATCGGGATCGGACCCAAGAACGGCGCCGCCTTCGTGCGCGTCTTTCACGAGGCGGGGTACCGCGTGGCGATGCTCTCGCGCTCGATGGACCTGTCGAGCCAGCTCGTCACCGAGCTCGGCGAGGGAGGGGCCAAGGCGTACGCGTGCGATGCCGGGAGGCCTGAGCAGCTGGTCGCGACGCTCGCGGCAGTGCGCAGCGATCTCGGGGAGCCCGAGGTGCTCGTCTACAACGCCGGCTCGGGATCGTGGAAGGGGTTCGACGAGACCACCACCGAGGATCTCGACCGCTCGTTCCGGATCAACGCGCTCGGCCTCATGACCGCGGCGCAGGTCGTGCTCCCCGCGATGCGGAAGGCCAAGCAGGGGAGCATCGTGGTGGTCGGCGCCACCGCCTCGCTGCGGGGCAAGCCGATGACGACGGGGTTCGCGGCGGGCAAGGCCGCGCAGCGCAGCCTCGCGCAGTCGATGGCGCGGCAGTTCTGGCCGGAGGGCGTGCACGTCTCGCTGCTCATCGTCGATGGTTCGATCGGCGACGCAGGCGACAGCGACGGCAAGCGCCTCGACCCGCGCGCCATCGCCTCGGCTGCGCTGTCGCTCACCCGGCAGCCGTCCTCGGCCTGGTCGTTCGAGATCGACCTCCGGCCCAAGAACGAGCCTTGGTGAGGCGTCAGCTCGCCGGTTCGTACCCCAGGTTGGGCCCCAGCCACCGCTCGACCTCCTGCGTGGTCATGCCCTTGCGGGCCTTGTAGTCCGCGACCTGATCGCGATCGATCTTGCCGAGCGTGAAGTAGCGCGACTCGGGGTGCGCGAAGTAGAGACCGCTCACGCTGGAGCCGGGCCACATCGCGAACGACTCGGTGAGGCGCATGCCGGTGTTCTTCTCGACGTCGAGCAGCTCCCAGAGCGTGCCTTTCTCGGTGTGATCCGGGCACGCGGGGTAGCCGGCGGCGGGGCGGATGCCGCGGTACTTCTCGGCGATGAGCTGCTCGGGCGAGAGATCTTCGCTCTTGCCGAAGCCCCACTGGAGGCGCGCCTGGTGGTGGAGATACTCGGCGAAGGCCTCGGCGAGCCGATCCGCGAGCGCCTCGGCCATGATCGCGTTGTAGTCGTCGTTCTGCTTGCGGAAGGAGTCGCACAGGTCCTGGAGGCCGATGCCGCTGGTGACCGCGAACGCGCCCAGGTGATCGCGCAGGCCGCTGCCCTGCGGCGCCACGTAATCGGCGAGCGAGCGGCTGGGGCCTCCCTTCTCGGCGACGCCCTGCTGGCGGAGGAAGTGGAACGCCGCGAGCGGCGTCTTGCGGGATTCGTCGGTGTAGAGCTGCACGTCGTCGCCGACGGCGCTCGCCGGGAAGAGGCCGTAGACGCCGCGCGCAGTGAGCTGCTTCTTGGCGATGATCTCGTCGAGGAGGACGTTGGCCTCGGCGAAGAGGTTCTTCGCCTCAACGCCGTACTTCTCGTGCTGGAGGATGCGCGGGTACACGCCCTTGAGCTCCCAGGTGTGGAAGAACGGCGTCCAGTCGATGTACGCGCGGAGCGTGGCGAGCGAGACGTCGGGGAGCACGTGCACGCCGGTGGCGAGGGGCTGCGCGACGTCCTCGGGGCGCCAGGTGATCGGCGTGCGGTTCGCGCGCGAGGCTTCGAGCGTCATGAGCTTCTGCTTCGGGCCGGAGTGCATGCGCCGCAGCTGCTCGTAGTCGGTGCGGTGCTGCTCCACGAAGGCGGCGCGGCCGTCGTCGCTGAGGAGGCTGGTGGTGACCGGGACGGCGCGGCTCGCGTCGAGCACGTGCACCACCGGCTCGCTGTAGAAGGGGGCGATCTTGATGGCGGTGTGGGCGCGGCTGGTGGTGGCGCCGCCGATGAGCAGCGGCAGCTTGAAGCCCTGGCGCTCCATCTCGCGCGCGACGTGCGCCATCTCGTCGAGCGAGGGAGTGATGAGGCCGCTGAGCCCGATGAGGTCCGCCTTCTCCGCCTTGGCGCGCTCGAGGATCTTCTCGCAGGGCACCATCACGCCCATGTCGATGACCTCGTAGTTGTTGCACGCGAGCACCACGCCCACGATGTTCTTGCCGATGTCGTGGACGTCACCCTTGACCGTGGCGAGCACGATCTTCCCCTGGGTCTTCACGACCTCGCCGCGCGCCGCCATCTCGAGCTTCTCCTGCTCCATGAAGGGCGTGAGGTAGGCGACGGCCTTCTTCATCACGCGCGCCGACTTCACGACCTGCGGGAGGAACATCTTGCCGGCGCCGAAGAGGTCGCCGACCACGCTCATGCCGTCCATCAGCGGTCCTTCGATCACCGAGAGGGGCCGTCCCAGCTTGGCGCGGGCCTCCTCGGTGTCGGCGTCGATGAACGTGTCGATGCCCTTCACCAGCGCATGCGAGAGGCGGGACTCGATGGTGCCCTTGCGCCACTCCTCCTCTTCCTTCTTGGTGACGACGACCCCCGAGCTCTGCGCCTTGAGGCGCTCGCCGTAGTCGACGAGGCGCTCCGTCGCGTCGGGGCGGCGGTTGAGGAGCACGTCCTCGACGAGCTCGCGGAGCTCGGGGATGATCTCCTCGTACACCTCGAGCATGCCGGCGTTGACGATGCCCATGTCCATGCCGGCCTGGATGGCGTGGTAGAGGAACGCCGAGTGCATGGCCTCGCGCACCTGGTTGTTGCCGCGGAAGCTGAAGGAGACGTTCGAGACGCCGCCGCTCACCTTCGCGTCGGGGAGGTTCGCCTTGATCCAGCGGGTCGCGTTGATGAAGTCGACGGCGTAGTTGTTGTGCTCCTCGATGCCGGTGGCCACGGTGAGGACGTTCGGGTCGAAGATGATGTCCTGCGGCGGGAAGTCGACCACGTCCACCAGGAGGCGGTACGCGCGCTCGCAGATGCGGATCTTGTCCTCGTAGGTGGCGGCCTGGCCTTTCTCGTCGAATGCCATGACGACCACGGCGGCGCCGTATTTCCGCACCTTCCGCGCGTTCTCCAGGAACTTCTCCTCGCCCTCCTTCAGCGAGATCGAGTTCACGATGCCCTTGCCCTGGATACACTTGAGGCCAGCCTCGATGACCTCCCACTTGGAGGAGTCGACCATGAAGGGGACCTTCGCCACCTCGGGCTCGCTGCCGAGGAGGAGGAGGAAGCGCGTCATTGCCGAGGCGCCGTCGATCATGCCCTCGTCCATGCAGATGTCGATGACGTTGGCGCCGCTCTCCACCTGCTGACGGGCCACGCTCACCGCTGCCTCGTAGTTGCCTTCCTTCACGAGCTTCGCGAACTTCGGTGAGCCGGCGACGTTCGTGCGCTCGCCGATCATCATGTAGACGCCCTGCTGCTGCGTGAAGGGCTGCGAGCCGGAGAGGCGCAACGGCGCGGGGCCGGGGCTGGTGACCACCGGCGGCTTGATGGCGCGGGGCGCCTTGTGCTCGAGCGCCTTGGCGATGGCCGCGATGTGATCGGGCGTGTTGCCACAGCAGCCGCCGGCGATGTTGACGAGGCCCGCGTCCGCGAACTCGCCGAGGTAGCGGCCCATGTCGAGCGGCTCGAGATCGAAGCCGGTGGGCGCGAGCGGGTTGGGCAGTCCGGCGTTCGGATAGCAGGAGATGGCCGCGCCCGACTTCTCCGAGAGCTCGGCGAGGAACGGGTACATCAGGTCGGGGCCGAGCGAGCAGTTCAGGCCAACGGACAGCGGGTTGACGTGCTTCACCGCGGTCCACAGCGCCTCCACCGTCTGCGCGGAGATCATCGTCTCGCCGCCGCGGCCCACCGCGGCCGAGATCATCACCGGGAGGATCTTGCCGTCCTCCGCGAAGACCTCCTGGATGGCGACGATCGCCGCCTTGGCGTTGAGCGAGTCGAAGATGGTTTCCACGAGGAGCAGGTCGGAGCCGCCCGCGATGAGCGCGCGCACCTGGCGCACGTAGGCCGCCTTGACCTGGTCGAAGGTCACGACGCGGAAGCCGGCGTCGTCCGCGTCGGGCGAGTTGGAGAGCGAGACGGTGAGCGGGCCGATGGCGCCGGCGACGAAGCGCTGCTTGCCATCGGCGGAGCCCACGCGATCCGCCCACTCGCGGCACTGCCGCGCCGACTGCTCGTTGATCTCCCACGCGAGCTCGTCGAGGAACCTGTCCTCGAGGATCTTCTGGTAGAACGCTTCGTCCTTCTTGCCGCCGTGCTCGCGCGGATCGTCGACGAAGAACTCGCTCTGGCCGATGCTGGTCGCGCTGAAGGTGTTCGTCTCGATGATGTCGGCGCCAGCCTCGAGGAAGCGGCGATGGATGTCGCCGATCATCTTCGGCTGCGTGAGCGAGAAGAGATCGCCGTTGTTCAGGAGGTCCTTCTTCGAATCGCGGAAGCGTTCCCCGCGAATGTCCGCCTCCTTCATCGCGTAAGAGCGGATCGTGGTCCCCATGGCGCCGTCGATGATGGCGATTCGCTTCTGGAGGAGTGCGGCGAGCGGATGGATGGTCATGTCAGGGCTTTTCGCTTGGTGGCGATGGAGAGGACGACTTCGAAGTGGGGTTTCTTGGCCTCGCGGCAGGCCACGTCGGAGAAGGTGACGGTGAGGCCCGCGCGCACGAGCAGCTTCTTGAGCGCGCGCGCCGTGAAGCCCGGATGGCGCTCACCATAGGGGGCGGTGACGGCCTGGTGATCGTGCGCGTCGAGCGCGAGGAGCACCAGGCGGCCGCCGGGGCGAAGCACGCGCGCACACTCCTCGAGGGCGCGCTGCGGCTTCTCCGCGTAGGTGAGCGTGTGGAACAGGAGAATGGAGTCGAACGAGCCCGGCGTGAAGGGGAGCTCGTGCATGTCCGCGACCTGCGTGCGCACGTTCGGGAAGCGCGCAAGGCGCTCGTGCGCCGCCTCGATCATGCGGGCGTTGGTGTCGATGCACGTGAGGGAGCGGCAGTGGGGCGCGATGTAGCCGGCTGCAGCGCCGTCGCCCGAGCCGATGTCGAGCACGTCGCCCAGATCGAGCAGCGCCGCGAGGCCCACCGACAGGGACTGCCACGTGCGGCCCGGCGAGTAGTGGCGCTCCATCTCGCCCACGAACGACTCGGGGAGGGCGCCGCGGCGCTCGGCGTCGAGCGAGGAGAGGCGGCGCAGGTCCCCCTCCAGGGTGGGGTCGGCCGAGCTCGTCGCGGCGTCGAGCAAGGTCTGGGCGGTGCCGGAGAGCGAGTCCTTCGCGAGCGCATAGAAGGAGCGCTGGCCCTCGCGTCGGTCGCGGACGAAGCCGCCTTCCCGCAGCCGAGCGAGGTGGGTGGAGACGCGCGACTGCGAGATCCCCGTGATTTTCACCAGATCCGTCACGCTGAGCTCGCGCTCACGGAGGAGGGCGCACAAGCGGATGCGGCTCTCGTCACCGAGGAGGTTGAGCGTGCCGACGTAG
>JAYTBL010000356.1:0-1693 GCA_043736975.1 Polyangiaceae bacterium | reverse complement strand
TCGTCGGATTCGTGCTCGTACCTCGGTACCTCCTCGCGCAGCGTGCAGCGATCGCTCCCGACGGGCTCCGGACGCGCGCCTTCGGCCGTGAGTCGTTGATCCCGTACGGCGAGATCGAGCGGCTCGGCAAGACCACGACCAGCGTGCAGCTCGGCCTCCGCGGCGGCGGCGCGCGCGAGCTGAGCCTTACCAACGAGCCAGGCAGCGTCGACGCGGAGATCGCGGCTCGAGGTCGTTCCTCAGCGCTGGACGAACCCTTCCAGCATGGTCGCGGGGCCCTCGCGAAATCCGCTAATCTGCATCCAGCGGGCCGGGCGAGACGTCTTTCCGAGATCCGACAGAGGGCACGACGAAGCCGCTCGGTGGCGGTGTGCCCAGGACCTCGCGCGAGGACTGGGTGCCGGTCGCGGGGTCGGTCATCAATGATCGCTACCGGGTCGGCGACGTCATCTGAGCAGGAGGGATGGGTGCGGTGGTGCGCGCCAAGCGCATCGTGCGGCGCGAGCTCGTCGCGATCAAGTTCTTGCATCCCAAGCTCTCCGCGGATCCCGAGAGCAAGGAGCGCTTCCTCCGCGAGGCGATGGCGACGTCGCGCATCAAGAACGAGCACGTCGTGCGCATCATCGACGTCGGGACGACCGACGGTGGCCTGCCGTTCATGGCCATGGATCTGCTCGACGGTCGATCCGCAGCGCCAAGAAGGTCGACGCCCGCACCGACGTCTGGTCGATGGGCGTCGTGCTCTTCGAGCTGTTGACCCTGAAGTTGCCGTTCGACGCCGAGTCGGTGGCGGGCGTGCTCGCGGCGATCTCCGCCGATGAGCCGACGCCGCTCCGGTCGCTGCGGCCGGAGGCACCCGCTCCGCTCGAGCACGCCATCCGCGTCAGCCTGGAGAAGGACCTCGCGCGTCGGGTCTCGCTACCCGAATGGGCGCTCTTGCTCCGACCGTTCGCGTCGCCCGCGGGCATGTCGTCGGCGGATCGGGTCGTCGGCCGCGCGACGACGGCGGGCGTGAGCATCCGGCCACCCGCGCCCAGCTCGGCGCAAGCGTTCGCGGTGACGGAGCGAACGCTCTCCGCGCTGACGACGCAGGACCTCCGGGGAGCGCGCCGCAGGACGATCGCCAAAGTGGGTTCGGCCTCCGCCGTGCCGGGCCAGCGACGGAGACACGCGGTCGAGGCAGCGCGACGCCGAGCGCCGAGGTGCCGCTCCCGGATCCCGGGCCGCCCGTGCCGTCATCGGCGGCAGGGCCTACCGCGACCGCGACGGTCGTCGTCACGGCCACTGCTGCCCCTGGCGCAGCGGCAACCTCGAAGCATCCCGGGCGCCCGGGCGTCCGAACCAAGCCTCAGGCTGGGGCAGCGAGCGCGACGACCACCGCCGGCGAGCAGCGTCCGACGCCAGCGCCGGCGCAGACGAGCGAGACGTCGCAATGATGCTTCGTATCGCTCGAACGACAGCGCGGGTAGCAGCGCTGTTCCTCGGCAGGAAGCGCCCGCTGCGGCTCAGCAAGATCCACACGCTGCTCGTGCGCGACCACGGTCTCGTCGCGAGCTACGACACGCTACGCCGCTACGCCATGGAGGAGCTCGGCTGGCACAGGAAGGTGGCGACGATCCTTCTCGAAGATCCGCCGGCGGGCCAGGAGGCGCAGGTCGACTTCGGCAAGATGGGGATGATGCTCGACGTCGCG
>JAYTBL010000355.1:0-4535 GCA_043736975.1 Polyangiaceae bacterium | reverse complement strand
ATGGCCATGTTGCCGAACGCCTCGCGAATGTCGTTCGCGGCTGCCTGCGGGTCGGGCTTGCCGTTCGGGCCTTCCGGGTTGACGTAGATCAATCCCATCTGGACCGCGGCCATCGGATTCAGCAGCTTGCCGTCAGGCGACCTTCGCTCGCCGGCGAGCCACTTCTTCTCGGGACCCCAGAAGACGATATCGGCTTCCCATTGGTCCCGGCGCCCACCGGAATATCCAAAGGTCTTGAAGCCCATGTTCTCCAGCGACACATTCCCCGCGAGGACCATGAGGTCCGCCCAGGAGATGCTCTGTCCGTATTTCTGCTTGAGCGGCCAGAGAAGGCGCCTGGCCTTGTCGAGATTGGCATTGTCGGGCCAGCTGTTGAGCGGCTCGAACCGCTGCTGACCGCCACCCGCGCCGCCACGCCCGTCGGCGATGCGGTACGTCCCTGCGCTGTGCCACGCCATGCGGATGAAGAAGGGGCCGTAGCTGCCGTAGTCGGCGGGCCACCACGCTTGGGACGTGGAGAGGACCTGCGCGATGTCCTTCTTCACGGCCTTGAGATCGAGCTTCTTGAAGGCCTCGGCGTACTTGAAGTCCTTGCCCATCGGGTCGGACTCAGCCGCGTGCTGGCGGAGCGGCGCGAGATCGAGGCGCTCCGGCCACCAGAACTGGTTGTTCGGCGCCTGCGCGCGCCCGGCGACGGCCGGCTCCGGCTTCGGCGAAGGCGAGGTGACGACGGCCCCGCTCCGCGCATCCCCGCCCGCCGGCCCGACCGGCCGCGCAGCCGCCCCCGCACACCCCGTGACCACGCTCGCGGCCAGGGCCATGAGCACGACGTTCCCCACGTTCAGCCTCTTCTTGGCGCTCATCATTCGGACCCTTTCGGTAACGCCGACAGTAGAGTCGCCCTGCTGAACGCTCCAATCGATTGATTCTATGGCGCTGATAGTATGTATCTATCAGCGCACGGTCCGAGCGTGGCGACTGGACGCTCAATTCAGCTACGATGCGACGATGGGCTGGAGTCGAACGGCAATCTGGCTCGCGGGCGCTGCCGCGGGGCTCGCGGCGATGACGACGGCCGCGAGCTGTACCACCTTCGACACCGAGAACGACCCCACGCCCGACGCGGCGTCCGACACGTCCACGGACGGTGACGGGGCGGCCCCCGATGCAGCGGGCGACGCAGAGCCTCTCGACGGCGGGTCCATGCCTGCGCTCACCGCGGTCTGCCCGCCGCCTTCGGGCGGCGTGAAGCCGGCGGAATCATGGGAAAAGCGCCCCCTCTACATGCCAAGCGTGGCGCGGATGTACCCGTTCGCAATCGCCACCGACGCGACCCACGTAACCTGGGTCGCGCAGCTCGGCACCGCAGCGGACAGCGGCTTGCCCGACAACGCGCCGTACAACGGCATCGGCGAGGGCCACATTCTCCGCGTCCCCAAGCAGGGCGGCAAGACGGTGACGCTGGCGCGCGCGCAGCGCTACGCGCGCAGCCTCGCGCTCGACGGCGACCACGCCTACTGGGCCATCTACGACACCGACAACGTCGCGCGACTCGTGCGCCAGAGGCGCGACGCGGACTGCGACGCCGGCTGTGCTGCCCCCGAGCTCGTGACGTCGTTCCCGCCGGGCAGCCCGATCGTGACGTTGAGGCGCGCCGCTCCGGGCGTGCTCTTCGCGCTCCGGGAGAACGGGCCGCTCTTCCGCTTCGTCGTCGGCTCGCTCGCTCCCGAGCCCGTGCTGACCTCGGGCGACTACCCGGCGCTCACCGTGACCGACAAGGAGGCATTCCTCTCGGCGGGGACCGTAGCCGAGGTGGGGCGCGCGGGCCTGACGAGCGGCGCCCCGAACCAGCCCCTCGTCGCGATCCCGCCGCTCGACGGCGGCCCCGTGGGTGTCGCGCCGATCGCCACCGACTGCACGTCGCTGTGGATGATCCGCGAGCTGTCCCAGCCGCAGGTGCTCAAGGTTTCAATCGCGGACGCGAGCTCGCTCGTGACACTCGCGAACCGCTTGACCATCAACGCCTTCGATCTCGCGGCGGACAGCCGCTTCGTCTACGCGGCGTCGCCGAACGCGGGCGGGGTCTTCGCCATCGACAAGAACAACGGGGCGAGCGTGCTACTCCGCCCAGGTAACGTCTTCCGGCTCGCAGTCGACAGCGAAGGCATCTACTTCGGAGAGCACGATCGCAGCGGCGCCGGTGCCCTCATCATGATCGTGAAGAAGTGACGTCGTCGGGGCCACGGGGCCGCGCCGCCAGCGCCGCGTCGTCACCCAGGCAGATCCGCGCGTAGTCGCGCGCCATGCGCTGCACGTCGTAGCGCGCCTTGGCACGTTCGTGCGCGGCGCGACCGAACGCCTCGCGGCGCGCTTGATCGTGCGCCAGCTCCGCGATCGCCTCGCCGAGCGCCGCCGCGTCGCCGCGCGGGACGAGCAGCCCCGTCTCGCCGTGCACGATCTGATCGCGCGCCCCGCCCGCGTCGGTCGCCACCACCGCCAGGCCGGCCGCCATCGCCTCGATCGACGCGTTCGGGCAGCCGCTCGGTTCGGACACCATCGCAAAGAGATCGAGCTGCGCGAGGAACGGCGTCGCCGCCTGCTCGCCCACGAACGTGATGGGCAGCCCCTCGGCGCGCGCGCGCAGCGCGTCCTCGTAGGCTTCGTCACCGGTCTCGGCGGCGCCGGCGATGCGCAGCTCGCAGCGATCGAAGAGGCCGCGCTGCTGCGCGTGCTTGACCGCGTCGATCAGCTGCTCGATCTTCTTGTCGACCCCGAGGCGCGCCAGCGTGCCGATGACGGTGACAGCGCCGCCGGGGCGCGGCAGGAGCTCGCTCGGGACCTCGACGCCGTTCGGCACCACGTCGACGCGCGCTCCCAGCGCTTGCTCGGCGCGGGCGCGCTCCGCCTCGTACTTCACGATGACGCCCGAGAGGCGGAGCCCGTAGTCGGCCATGATGAGGTACGGCGAGCCGATGCGCGGCTTGGTCAGGTACTTCTCGAAGGATGCAAAGTACATCTCTCCGGGACTGACGTCCCAGATCGGCGTATCGAACAGCAGATCCGCGATCAGCACCTTGTGCTGGGAGATCACGTTCCAGAAGAGGAGCGCCTGCGGGTTCCAGCCGTCGACCGCCTGCGCGACCGCCCGCGCGGAGACCATGGGATCGACATCGCCGGCGCGCGGCGCGACCACCACCTCGATGCCGGCCTCGGTGAGCGCGGCGCGGCCTGCCGTGGGAAACGAGACCTGCTCCTGGAGGACGATGGCCCGCACCGCGATCCCCGCCGCGGCCAGCGCCACCAGGAGCCGGCGCGCGCTCGACTGTGCGCCGCCGGTCGAGAAGTTGTTCGCGACCAGCACCAGGCCCGAGCGCGGCCGCGCGGGCCGCGCGGCGAGCACGCGGGCGAAGAGATCGGCGTGGCGCTCCGCCATCTTCGCCGCCGTGAAGTCGAGCGCGAGGCCGAGAACGGGGCTCTTCTTGGCGTGCTCGATCGCGGCGATCACCGCATCGCCAAACACCGCCGGTCGCGCGTCGAGCGCGACGACGTGCGCGTGCGGGTGCTTGCGCGCCAGCTCGTCGGTCCCGGCGACCGCGGTGGTGACGATGGGGAGGCCGGCGGCCAGCGCCTCGAGGTACACGAGGCTGAGGCCCTCGAACGCGCTCGTCGAGATCACGACGTCGTGCGCGGCGTAGAGCGGCGCCACGTCGTCGGTCGAGCCCACCAGCTCCACCGAGTCGGAGACGTCCAGCCGCTTCGCCTCGGCGCGCACCAGCGGCTCGATCGCCACCATCGCAGGGTCGGCCTTCACCGGCTCGCCAACGATCAGCACGCGCGCCTCGCGACCGCGCGAGCGCAGCTCCGCGACCATCGTGGGGAGGCGCTCGAGGCGCTTCTGCGGGCGGTGGTTGGCGATCACGAGCATGCGGATCGCGTCGGCGATGATGGGCAGGGTGGCGGGCGGCTTGGTGTTCGTGATGCCGTTCCACACCGTGCGCACCGGGACGGGCAGCCCGGACGCGAGCAGCTGGCGCTCCACGTCGCGACTGCAGGCGATGGCGAGCGCGAGATCGCCGGCGGCCAGCGAATCGAGCTTGATCGGCCACCCCGGCTGCGAGTTGTGGATGGTCGTCACCACCGGGATCCCGCCGCGCGCGATGATGCGCAGATCCTCGCCGTTCACGAGGTGCGCGTGGATCAGATCGGCGCCGATCGCCGCCGCGAGGTCGACCAACGCCGCGAGCCGCTCCGCGCGGCCCGAGGCGTGCTCGTCGAGAAAGACGGTGCCGGGCGGCGCCTCGAAGGTGGTGCGCGAAGCGCGGTCGAGCACGGCGAGCGTGGCGTCGACGCCGAGCCGGTCGAGCTCGCGCACGAGATCGAGGACCACGCGCTCGGCGCCGCCGCGATGCAGCGTGGTGACGAGCTCCAGGATGTGAGCAGTCTCGGTGAACGCGACGTCGAACGCAGGCACCCGCACCGCGCGCGCCACCGCAACGAGCCTCGAGCAGGCCGCGGAGATGGCGTCGGTCTTCGGG
>JAYTBL010000354.1:0-10753 GCA_043736975.1 Polyangiaceae bacterium | reverse complement strand
CTCGCGTTCCTCCGCTACCCTGAGCACGACCTCGAGGTCGTGCTCCGGACCGTCGCTCCCAGCAGCTCGCCGACGGAAGCGCGTGTCATCGCCATCGCGGTCTCTGGCGGTGACTGGACAGGGCTCCCGCGGCCGCGTGACCTGCGAGCGTTCGTCGAGGAACGAATGGGCGAGGCTACGCTCGTCGGCGAACGGGCGCTCTATGCGTCAGGCGTCTCGGTCCACTACGAGAGCTCGGGCCGCGCGGTCACCGTCGTGGTGCGCGCGCCGTTTCTCCCGGATCTCTTCCCCGCTCCGCGTGCGGACGCGCAGCGGGGATCCATGCCCCGCGCGTAGGAGCGCGAGACCGGTGAGGAACGCCGACATGCGCATCGCGCCGGGCGCGTGCTTCGAAGACGCCACGCGTCGCGCCTACCGCGTGGAGCGGGTGCTGGTCCGCGCCCCGCACGGGGCCGCAACGCTCTGCATGGCGGCTGGGCGACAGGTCATCGCGGAGCTGTGGCGCGCGGATGGCGCAGGCGCCGACCTCGCCGCCGAGCAGCGAGCGAGCGTGCTGCGTACCGCCGTCCACCCGCGAGTACCGGCGCTCCGCGAGATGTTCCTGACGTCGGATCGGTCACGACGCGCCGTCGCCGCGTTCGTCTTCGACGTACCTGCGGGCATCCCGGTGCGCGCGTTCTTGCATCGATTGGCGGCGCTCGCAGCGCAGCCGAAGCTGTTCGTGATCCTCGAGATCGCCAGGCAGCTCGCCGAGCTGAGCGTGGCGGTCGAGCTGGCGCGGCTCGAGCTCTCGTCCGAGAACGCCGTGGAGCTCGACCGCGTCCTCGTCGACCCGCAGGGGGTCTCGGTGACGACCTTCTCCACGCGCGTCAGCTCGATGGCATCGCGAGCTCACCCGGGCGCGCTCTCGGTATGCGCGATCGCTCGGTCGGCGCTCAGCCTTGCCGCGGAGTTCGCGCCCCGCTCACCGACCCGGCGCGAGCTGCGCGAGGCCTTCGCGTACCTCGACGCCATCGCCTCCCTCTCCGTCCCTTCCCCCGGCGCAGCGGATTTCCTGAGCTGGATTCACGCGCGCGTGCCGCGTTACGAGCGACTCCGCTTCACGGACCTCGTCACCCAGCGCGCCTGCTCGGTTCACGAGGAGACGCCGGCCACGGTCCTGGGCCCGCGGGGGGCAGCGCCGCGCCGAAGCCGCGCACCGCTCGCGCCGCGCCCGCGCCCGCCGCCCCGGCCAAGCGCGCCGCCAGTGGTGGCCGGTCGTATCGCTTGGCCGTCCGCATTCTCGCTCTTCGCAGCCCTCGCGGTGCTCTCGTTCGTCGTCGCGCTGACGGCGGCCGCCCGTCGACGCGAGGACCCGCGGGAGGTCGGGCTCGGACGTCCGCGGATCGCTACCACGCTTCTGGTCCGACGCTCTTACGACGGCTCTCCGTCGAAGAAGGACGCGTCGACGGCAGCGTGCACGAGCTGCATCGTCCTCAGCGCAGCGCCTGCTGGCCGCCGCGTCTTCATCGACGGCCTCGTGCGCGGCGAGACTCCGCTGATCGTCCCGGTCGCGTGCGGGAAGCACCACCTTCGTGTTGGCTCACGCTCGCCATCGACCTGGATCGATGTCCCTTGTCTGACTGGTGACTGATCCGGCCGCCCTGCGGAGGAGACTCACCGGTCCGCGAGGAGGCTGGCCAGGGCGTGGCCGACGCCGTGGCCGAGGTACGGGTGGTCGAACGCGAGCGAGGTGCTCGACCACGCCACCACCGCGCGGCGCCGCTCCGGGAGGAACGCGGCGAAGAGCTGCATGTTGCCGAGCGCGCCCTGGCGCTCCACGAGGAGCGTCACGCCCGCATCGCCGCGGCTGAAGGGATACGCCCAGCAGCCGAGCGCGCCGTAGCCGCGGCTCTTCTGGCCGTCGAAGAGGAGCGCCTTCGACGGCTCGTCGAGCAGCGCATCGCCGGAGAGCGCCTCGAAGAACGCGAGGAGATCCTCGGGCGTCGAGTAGCCTGCGCCCGCCGCGAAGAAGTTCTGGGCGCGCACCGTCCCGAGAGAGCGCGCGTCGACCTCGGCGGGCGCGGTACCCGTGAGCAGGCCGGAGTGGCTCATCTTCGCGGGATCGAAGACCTCGCGCTTCAGCAGCTCGGGGAACGGCAGGGCGGCGCGCGTCGCGAGGATCGCGCCCACCAGCGCGTACTCGGCGTTCTTGTACTTGAAGACGCCGCGCTTCTCGGTCGCGGTGCGAGAGAGGTGTTTCTCGAGCGTCGCGACGGGATCGGCAAAGCTCACGTCGCGCTTCGAGAAGAAGCCGCCGGCCTCGTCGAGCTCGGGGACGCGCGACGTGTGGGTCATGAGCTCGGCGAGCGTGCTGTCGGACCACGGCCGCTTCGCGAGCGAGGGCAGGAGCTCGGCGACGGAATCGGTGAGCGCCAGGCGATGCACCGCGACGAGGCGGAGCGCGACTACGGCGGTCCACAGCTTCGTGAAGGAGGCGATGGGGATCGCTTGTTGCGGGAGCGCGTCGCCGAGGGAGGTGATCACGCGGTGAGAGGCGCCGGTGCCGTCGATCGCGGTCGCGGCGACGAAGCCGTGGGCGTTCGTGGCGCGAAAGGGCGCGGCGAGCGCGGCAGGGGTGGGGAGGGCGAAGGCGGAGGCAGAGGCGGACGCGACAGCGGAGGCGGTGGGCGGGGCGGCGTCGGCCGCGGGCGAGGGGCCCCGATGGCAGGCGACGAGCGCGAGGATGCCCGCGCCCACCCAGAATCGCCACGGCTCTGCGCCTCTCTCCAACCTCTCGAACCTCCCGGCTTCCGAGCTCACCGTCACGTCGGCGTCGAGTACGCCTTCTTCCAGGTCGTCTTGTAGATCTCGACCTCGCGGTCCCACCGCGCGTCGTCCCAGCCGAGCTCGGGCTGCGCGATCTTCTTGATGGTGTCGATCTCGTCGAGGCCGGCGTTCGGGAGCAGGATGCCGAGGCGCACGCGCCGGAGCAGGAGATCCGCGAGCGTGACCACCGCCTCTTCGCGCGCCGCCATGCGCAGCTCGCTCCACAGCGCGATCGAGCCGGGAATGGCCTTGGCGAGGCTCGCGTCCGCGGCGATGGCGGTGACCTCGCTGCCGAAGCGGCCGATGAGGCGCACGCGCGTGGCCTCGTCGAGCGCGGACGGCCAGGTGATCTCCTCGGGCTGCTCGTCGAAGATGCGCGTGCGCGGACCGAGCTCGCCGAGCTCCTCCTCGGCGGCCGCGAGCGCGTCGCGCGCCATGACCACGAAGGTGGTGAGCTTGCCCCCGCTGATCGTGAGGAGGCCGTCCTCCTTCCAGATCGCGTGCTCCCGGGACTCCTTCGAAGGGTCGCTCTTGCCGGTGTCGATGACGGGCCGGACGCCGGACCACGTCGAGATGACGTCCTTCTCGGTGAGCTCGTAGGAGGGGAACGCCTTCTGCGCCGACTCGAGCAGGTACTCGGTCTCGGCCTGGCTGATCGCGGGCTCCTCGTCCAGGCTGCCGTGATCGACGTCGGTCGTGCCGAGGATGGTCACGCCCTCCCACGGGATCGCGAACACCGCGCGCTGATCGCGCGGATGGAGGAGGCTCACGGCCTCGGCGAGGGGCAGGCGATCGGCGCGGAACGTGAGGTGACTGCCTCGGATGCGGCGGAGGCGCTTCGCGTGACCGAGCTCGCCGCGCAGCTCGTCGGCCCAAGCGCCGGTCGCGCTGATCACGACCTTCGCCTCGACCTCCGCGGTGCGCCCGTCACCGTCCGGCGCCGTGTCACGCAGGACGACGCCGCGCACCTTGCCGTCCGCGGTGCGGAGCAGCTTGTCGGCGCGCACGTAGTTGATGGCGGTGCCGCCGTGCCGGACCGCCTCGCGCAGCACGCGGATGACGAGGCGCGAATCGTCGGTCTGCGCGTCGTAATAGCGGTAGCCGCCGAGCACCTTCGAGCCCGCGAGCGGCGCGATGCGCTTGATGATCTCGGCCTTCGACTGCGCCTCGTGCGCCCACTTCCACGCGAGCGCGTCGTACATGGCGAGGCCGACGCCGTACATCCACTTCGGCATCTGATCGCCAGGGAACGCGGCGAGCGAGAAGGCGAGGGGATCGACCAGCCCCTTGCCCTCGGCCATGAGGCGCTCGCGCTCCTTCACGGACTTGCGCGTGACGAGGAACTGCCCCTGCCGCAGGTAACGCAGCCCGCCGTGAACGAGCTTGGTGGAGCGGCTGGAGGTGCCCGACGAGAAGTCCTGGGCCTCGATCAGCAGGGCTTTTTTGCCGTGACGCGCCGCCTCCCCGAGGATGCCTGCGCCCGTGATTCCTCCGCCGATCACGACGAGGTCCCACTTCTCGGCGGCCGCCTGGGGCCCGGTCAGTCGTTTGAAGATCTCGTCACGATAACCACGCGTCCACATGTGACCCCGCAGGCTAGCATGGCGGCATGGCAATGATGGAGAGCGACGCCCCGAACGAAGGCCAGCAGTCCAATCCCCGCAGCTCGCGGGAGTCGCTCGGCGAGCACCGTGCGCCGCCGAACGAGCTCCTCGCGCTGCTGAACAAGCTCAAGGCTGCGCAGCGCGAGGCCGGGGCTCCCGACTACGACACGCGCATCGAGCACCTCGACAAGCTCGAGCGTGTCCTCATCGCGCGCAAGCACGACATCGTCAAGGCGGTGGGCATGGACTTCGGCGTGCGCTCCAGGCACGAGAGCCTCATCGCCGAGGTGATGCTCGTCGTGAACGCCATCAAGCACGCGCGCGCGCACCTCCACGAGTGGATGGAGACGGAGCCGCGCGAGGTGGGGTGGATGTTCCTGCCGGGGCGCGCCGAGGTGGTGATGCAGCCGGTCGGCGTGGTCGGGATCATCTCGCCGTGGAACTACCCGGTGCAGCTCGCGCTGGCGCCGCTGGTCAGCGTGCTCGCGGCGGGCAACCGCGCGATCCTCAAGCCGTCGGAGCTCGTGCCCGATACCGCAGAGCTCATCAAGACCATCATCGCCGAGACCTTCGCGGCCGATCACGTCGCGGTCGTCACCGGCGGCGTGGAGGTCTCGGAGGCGGTCTCGCAGCTACCGCTCGATCACCTCGTGTTCACGGGCTCGACGCGCGTGGGGAAGATGGTGATGCGCGCCGCCGCCGAGAACCTCACCCCGGTCACCCTGGAGCTGGGCGGCAAGTCGCCGGTGATCGTCGGCGAGGGCTTCTCGATCGCGCAGGCCGCGCAGAAGATCATGGTCGGCAAGTGCTTCAACGCCGGCCAGACCTGCATCGCCCCGGACTACGTGATGGTGCCGAAGGGCCGCGCCGATGCGTTCGTGGAGGAGTGCCGCACCGCCTTCGCCGCGATGTATCCGAGCATCCAGACGAACCCCGACTACACGGCGATCATCAACGACCGCCAGTACGATCGCCTCCAGAACGTCCTCAAGGACGCGCGGGAGCGGGGCGCGAAGGTGATCGAGCTGAACCCGAAGAAGGAGGACCTCGACCCCAACGCGCGCAAGATGTCACCGCACCTCGTGCTGCACGCCAAGGACGACACCCTCCTCATGCGGGAGGAGATCTTCGGCCCCATCCTCCCCATCCGCACCTACGAGACGCTCGACGAGGCGATCGCCTACGTGAACGACCACCCGCGCCCGCTCGCCCTCTACTTCTTCGAGCACGACCAGAAGCGCATCGACAAGGTGCTGCGCGAGACCCTCGCCGGCGGCGTGTGCATCAACGAGACGATGCTCCACGTCGCGCAGGACGACCTCCCGTTCGGCGGCGTCGGCCCCAGCGGCATGGGCCACTACCACGCCAAGGAAGGCTTCGATGCCTTCACCAAGAAGAAGCCGATCTTCTACCAGAGCCGCATCAACGGTTCGGCCCTGCTACGCCCGCCGTACGGCCCGAAGATCGACTTCGCCCTGAAGATGCTCCTCGGCAAGTAGCCGGAGACTCAGAGCGCGCACACGGCCTTCGCGTCCTTGTTCGTGCGGAGGGCGTCGATGATGCATGCCTTCTTCTCGCACACGCTGCGGGGGAGCTCGGCGTTGGGGAAGGTCGCGGCGAGCGTCTTCAGCTTCGCGAGATCGCCAGCGGCAAATGAGCACACCATGTTGGGGAGGGTGTGCTCCGCGAAGACGTAGGGCTTGCCGCCCACGCCGCCTTCCCACTTCTGATCGGGCGGGAGATCCTGGCCGTTCGGCATCTCGGACGCGACCCACGAGCCGAACATGACCACCTTGTCATTGCCCTTCACCTTGCCGGGCCGCGTGACGCCGACGTCGGTGGCGTAGTCGCTGTCGACGAACTTGCCGTCGAGCGTGTCGTAGTCGTCGATGACCGTGACCTTCGCGCTCGAGGGGTTGGGGATTGATTGGTTCCTTCCGTAGAGCTTTCGCATGCTGAGGCCGAGCACGTGCGCGAGCTCGACGACGTTCTCACCGAGCATCCGGTTGCAGCCGCCCGAGACGTCGCCGCGGCGGAGGTACCAGACGCTCTGGCCGCCGTCCTTGCTGTCCTGCGAGGTGATGGGGCCGTGGAACGCGATAGCGTTGTTGTACTCGATGAAGGGGAAGCCGCCCCAGGTGACGAAGTGGTTGCCGGCCGAGACGGTGAACGCGTTGCCGTCGGGCCGGTACGGCTTCGCCTGCACGAACGAGTACGTGCCGGGGCGCGAGTTCGTCTTGGGCGGCGCGGCGGTGGCGATCGGGTAAACGATGTCGACGCGCGTGCGACCGTTCTCGGCCTTGGTCTTCACGTGGGGGAGCTGCGGGAGCTCGGGCGCGCCGATCGGGAGGAGGCCGCTGACGCGCGCGGTGTTCCCGGCGAGCGACACGACGACCTTCGCATCCTTCAGCGTCGGCAGCGGCCCGACGTAAAACCAATGCTCGTCGGCCTTGGCGCGGAGGGCGTCCTCGCTCGACTCGCCGTCGTCGATGGGGTCGGCGGCGCAGCCCGCGGAGAGGATGGTCGTCGCGAGCAGAAGGCCGAGGGCGAGGCGGGACATCGTGGGGAATCTCCGTGGAAAGGCAGACGGGCCCGCTTCTGCTCGCCCCGTGCCACGGCTTCCCGTGAAGGGAAGTACCGCCAAAGGTGGGTAGAAGTAAGTGGCGGAGCCCTTGCCTGGATCACGAATGGTCCGATCGGGATGGATCGTCGCCGCGCGGATCGCGCACGCTGCGCCCGGTGAAGGTCCATCAAGACAGCGTGAGCGTCCAGACGGCGGGTGCAGGGTTCGTCGACGTCACGGCGCGGATCGCGGCTGTGGTCGCCGCGTCGGCGGTAGAGACGGGGCTCTGCACGGTCTTCCTGCAGCACACGAGCGCCTCGCTCGTGATCCAGGAGAACGCGGATCCCGCGGTGCTGCGCGATCTCGCGAAGTGGATGGCGCGCATCGCCCCCGAGGATGCGCGCGCCTACGAGCACGCCGACGAAGGCCCCGACGACATGCCGGGCCATCTCCGCGCGAGCATCACGAAGACGAGCGAGACCATCCCCATCACCAAGGGCCGACTGGCCCTGGGCACGTGGCAGGCGCTCTACCTCTGGGAACACAGAGCAACGCCCCACACCCGGAACCTCGTGGTCACGGTGGTAGGCGCAGAAAGCTGACGTCCCTCGACGCGAGACGCAGAACGCTTCTTCCTCAGTCTCGCAGCGGGCGGCCTTGCGCGTCGGGGACCTTGCCCATCAGCATCATGATTCCGTCGATGAGCGGCCAGAGAGCGCCGGCGCCGCACGTCAGCCAGGTCACCGCGATCTGCGCGATCGCGAGGCCCGTGTGGCCCGTGTAGAAGCGGCCAGCGCCGAAGCTGCCCAGAAAGATCTGCAGGAGGCCCGCGACCATCTTCGACTTGTCCGAGAACGGCATGCCGGTCATCGGATCGACGCCGTACGGCGCGTGGGGCTGCATCATGCCCATACCGCCCATCGGTCCGCCCATGCCGGGCGCGGGGGGCGGAGGACCGTAGCCGGCGGGCGGGGGACCGTAGCCGCCCACCGGGGGCGCGCCGTAGCCGCCACCCGGAGGGGCGCCGTAGCCGCCACCCTGAGGAGGGGCGCCGTAGCCGCCCCCCTGAGGAGGAGGGGCGCCATAACCGCCGGGCGGGGGACCGCCACCGGGCGGCGGAGGGGGGTAGTTCATTCGCGGGAGCTCCTGTGATGTTGCGCGTCGAGCAGCGCCTTCGAGGGTAGAGCTTTTCTCGGCTCGCGCAAGGTCCTCAGACGACCAACGAGGGCTCACCGCGCTCGGCTCTCGCAACCACCGGAAGCGCCGGCACCTCGCGGTAGCGGCCCACGACCTTCCACATCCACGCGACCGCCAGGCTCATCACGCCGAGGTCGTCGAGCCAGCCGACGAGCGGGACCACGTCGGGGATGGCATCGACCGGGCTGATGACGTAGACGAGCGCGAGCATGACGAAGGCCTTGCCGATCAGCGATGCCGCAGGGTCACGGAAGTAGCGATAGAGGGCACGCGCACGACCGATCCGGACGAGGGTGTTCTTCATGGCTCACGTGATGTTAAGGCGGCCTCGCCGGCGCGCAACGCGCGCGACGGTCGAGCTCTCGGGTCACTCGGCGACGGTGAAGCTCACGCGGCCCACGAGCTGTCCGTCCTGCGTCTCGACGTCGACCGTCCAGGCTCCGATGAGGCGCGGCGGCAGCTGGCGGTCGGTCAGCGCAGAGCGCAGCCTCATCGTGCCCTTGTCCTTCGACTCGACGGGCTCGGCGACGCGCGTGGTGTCCTCGGTGGCGCGGTGGACCTCGTGGCCGTCGTGGCGCCAGACGTGGAGCAGGCGATCGCCCTTGCCGCCCGGCACCACGACGTCGGTGATGGCGATGAGCTTGTCGATCACCGCGGGATGGAGATCGTGGACCTCCATGCCGAGCCGCCCGTCCGCCAGGACAATCGGCCCGACGCCGCCGTGCGCGACGTACATCGGTACCGGCGGGATGGCGCTGCGCCCGGCGTAGGCGATGCCCACCGCGCCGAGGAGGGACGTCGCGGCGAGCGCCTGCCAGCGTCGATCACGGAGCATCGCGAGATCGACGTGGATGGTCCAGAACGCGAGCACGGTGATGGCGGTCGCGGTGAGCAGCGAGATCAGCGTGCGCGTGTCGGGGAAGAGCGCGGGCACCGCGAGCGCGAGGCATCCGAAGAGCGCGACGGCGTGGAACACCGAGGCGATCGCGCGGAATTTGAAGACGACGCGATCGAAGACGATGTCGAGCGTCGAGAGCAGCGCGCACGTGCCGAGCAGGATCACGAACCAGGAGTTCGCGGAGCCGAACGTGGTCGACTTCCAGTAGAATGGCAGGAGGAAGAAGAGCATCCCCTGGTAGAGGTTCTTCAGCGCGTACGTCATCGCGAAGAACCGCAGCTTCACCTTCGGCGCGGCGCGATGGTGCTGGGTCTGCTGGCGGCCCGAGCCAAAGATCCGGAAGAAGAAGATGACGAGCAGCCACGCGGCCGACGCCGATGCGGCGAGCCACCGCGCATGGTCGAAGCCCTTCTGCGCGAAGGTGACGACCGTGATCCCGAGGCCGAGCGCGTAGGCGGAGTGCAGCCACCACAGCTTCCGCCCGTGCAGCTTGAGGAAGCCGCGCACGCGGTCGCGCGGGGACGGCCGGTACGGGACCGGCTCCACGACGCGGACGTTGGGCGGCACGCTTGGCTGCACGAGGGGGAGTGTAGTTCGGAACGTGTGCCGCCCGAAATCAGTGCTCACGATTCTTGGCCGGTGGTGCGCTAGTCTCCCGCGTCCATGGGCGCGGCGCGTTTCCTCGGTGTCCTCGGCTCCTTCGCGGTGGCCGCGGCGCTCGCCACCTTCACGCCGGCGACCGCCCGCGCCGATGATGCGCCGCGTCCGTACCAGCTGAAATACGACGTCGCGCGGGGCGCCACGGCGATCGGTCTGTCGGTGGCCTTCGTGCTCGGCAGCGAGCTCGTGAAGTCGGCGAAGCCGCTCACGTGCCGCTGGTGCGATCGCGACGGTGAGGTCGATCACCTGAACGGGCTCGACCGCTGGGGGCGCACGCTCAAGTGGCGCGATCCGCTACGGTCGCAGTTCGACTCCGGCGTGACGGCGTTCCTCCTCGAGCCGGCGTTCGCGATGATCGGCATGATCGTGGTCTCCGCCGCCGACGACGCCGATCGCGCGTTCCCGGTCGATCTGCTGATCATCTCCGAGGCGGTGGCGGTGAGCACGTTCCTGAACCAGGCCGCGAAGCTGGTGTTCGCGCGCGAGCGCCCGTTCGTGCACGGGCTCCCGCCGGACGAGCGCAAGAGGACCCTCGCGCCTTCCGACAACAACGTCTCGTTCTACTCGGGTCACTCGGCGATGACATTCTCGCTCGCCTCCGCCGCCGGCACCGTGGCCACGCTGCGCGGCTACCGGCTGATGCCGCTGGTGTGGGGGACGCTCGTGCCGCTCGCCATCGCCACCGGCTACCTCCGCATCGGCGGCGACAAGCACTACCTGACCGACGTGCTCACCGGCGCGATCCTCGGTACCGCGGTGGGCGTCGCCCTCCCGCTCCTCTTCCATCCGCGCGAGCGCGACGAACGCGTGCCCATCGGCTCGGGCGCGATCCAGCCGGCGAGCTCACCGCTCCAGGCGCAGAGCCCGATGGTGACGCTGGGCGGAGGCTTCTGACCGCGCGGACCGCCACTCGGAGCGCAGCTAGCGGTGCGCCGTCGCGCCTCGCTCGCGCAGGATGCGCGCCGCCTCGCGGAACGCGACGCTCTCGGGGTGCGCGGCGGCGAGCGCCTCGTACTGATCGGC
>JAYTBL010000353.1:0-4546 GCA_043736975.1 Polyangiaceae bacterium | reverse complement strand
TCCACGAATCGGGGCAAGAGCAGATCGGGCTCATGCCTCGCGGCGTGACGGCGGCGTCGCGCGCCGACCGACGCGCATGGCGTACAGGCCGTCGCCCTTCTCCTCGTATCCGACAATGCGGACGCTCCTTGCGGCGAGCTCCTCCTCTCGCGGATCGCGCGTCTCGCCTGCCGCCGGCCAGACGATCCACTTCTCGGTCGGGCCGTCGAAGCGCACCTCCTCGCCGAGCAAGGCGCCGAAGAGCTCTTCGAAGAGGACCGCGTGGGCGTCGATGAGCGCTGCGTAGCCTTCGACCTGCTCGACGAGGCGTGTGAGCATCCGGTCGTCCTTCAGCTCGAGGAGCACCGGCGTCGACCGCCCGCCGTCGCGGCGCAGCGCGAGTACGTCGCACACCATCTTGCCGTTCTCCACCGGTAACGGGATCTCGTCGGTGATGAAGGTCAGCTCGACAGGATCGTCCGTGGAGGCCGAAGCGACATTCACCGACGCTAGCTTTCTGCCGCTGCCATAGGCCTCCCGGATGAGCGCGCTCTGGAGAGCCTTCTCACCCGTCGCGCGTCCGTGCTCGACGTCTCGACAGTGCGCGCCGAACATCCTCTCGAAGTCCTTCACGAGGCCGTCGAGGTTGCGTATGCCGCTCTTACCTCTCTGCGGTCGGTCGTGGAGTAGCCCCACCATGGCTACGCCGCCCGACGACGGACGGAAGTGAACACGGCTCCCGTTGGCGTCGAGGAGCGGCTGCAGGACAGTCCGGATCTTACGCGCCCATCCGATGGTCGATGCAAGGCGAGCGCGCTGTTCGTCCTTCACGTCCATTCACCGATCGTAGAGGATTCGTTCGTGCCTTCCGATGAGATCCTTGCCGAGCACCACGTGCTCGTCCGCTCGGACAACGCCTTCCAGCGCGTGGCGCGCCTCCGCCAGGCGCTCTGGCGCGAGGGCTGCGGACTACCCGTCGGCCTTCACCGTGGCGCCCCGCTGGGATCCAGACTGGCGATGCCGTTCGCGAAGGAGACGCTCGCCAACTACCTGACGGACACCATCCGCGACGTCGTCCGCACCGAGGTGGGCGACGCGGCGTCGAACCTGGGCAAGGTGTACAGCGAGCCGAGGATCTTCGAGGACCTTCTCTCGTCGCAACCGCTCTGCTTCAACCTCTTCGCAGAGCTGAAGGCGGATCTCGTTCTGGCGTCCCGTGTGTTCGAGCGTCTGCTCGAGCGCCCCGGCATCCGCGTCGAGGAGGTCGCGTTCGAACACTCACCCGGGCGAGGCGACGCGCGCTTCACCGGCGACCACTCCGCGTTCGACGTCTACGTCGCGTACCTCGACGGCGAGGCGCGCGGTTTCGTCGGCATCGAGGTGAAGTACGTGGAGAACCTCGCGCAGCCCGCGGCGCGCCACCGTGTGAGGTACGACGAGGTCGCGACAGCGATGGGCGTCTTCGGCGCCGGCACCCTCGAGCGACTCCGCCGAGCACCGCTCGAGCAGCTCTGGCGCGATCACCTGCTCGCCGGGAGCCTTGCGCTCGACCCCGATGCGGGCTTCGCGCACGGAACGTTCGCTGTCATCTGGCCGAGCGAGAACACCATCGTGGGCGCAGCCGTCGAGGAGTACGCGGAACGCCTCACCGATAGGAGTGGGTTTCGAGCGTGGACGCTAGAGAACGTCCTCGCCGCGCTCGCCTCCGCGGGTGCCGGCCCGTGGTGCATTGCGCTCCGAGCTCGATACCTCGGCGCGTAGCTGCTCGAAGGCTTCATGAAGCGAGAAGGCGCCGCGTGTGACTTGCTCGGCCAACGCCCATCTCCCGCAGGGAGTAGGGGGTGATGTCGGCATCCGCTTCCCCGTCGAGAACCATCAGGGTCGCGTCACCTTCGTTCTCACGCCCGAGGCAGGAGAGTGGCGGAAGACGCGTGCGATGGTCGAGCCGCGAGTCACGAGAGCAGGAGCGCCAGGAGAGCTGCAGCGCCAGCGATCCCGATCACGATCGCGAGCAGCACGATGACGAACATGGGATCTCGCGACCCCTTCGCCGCCGATCGAGGAGCTTCGGGTGGCAGCTCGACGGCCGGCGAGCTCGGGGGGGCGGTCACCGCTGGCGACTCCTCGGGCGCAGCCGCCGTCGGCGCTGGGGATTCCGATCGCGACAGGTCATCGACCTCGTCTCTTGGCATCTCGGCAGGACGTGACGCGTCCGGAATCCGAGCGAGCGCCTCGAGCAGTCGCTCGGGGCTGCTCTGCGTGGCGACCTCGAGAGAAAACACGCTGTCGGCGGCACGGAGCATGCGCGTGGGGTCCCAGACGGCACGACGATTCGTGGCCAAGCGGCTCCCACCAAGATACGTGCCGCGCGGGGATCCAAGGTCACGGACGACCACGCGCTCGCCCTCGCACTCGACCGAGAAGTGTTCGCGTGACGCGTCCTCAGCATCGAGAAAAAGATCGCAACTTTTCCCGCGCCCGACCCGATAGGACCTCGCATGGGTCAGCTCCAGCGTTTCGCCCATGCGCGGCCCCTCCACGACGCGAACGCGCGGGCGGCCCGGGGCGATCTCTACGACGAAGGCTGCGGCACGCAGCGCCACCTCTCGGGTGGAGCCGTCGTGGGAGTGCGCCTCGACGTCGAGCACGAGATCGATCGCGACGTTACCGAGTCGGAGCTGATGTGGAGGTCGGACGATCCTGGGCTCACGAGGGCGAAGGGGCACGCCGCCAATGGAGCACACGCCCCGACCATCGCGATCGATCGCCACCCAGTGCTCTCCACTCTTCTCGAGGCGAACGCGCGACGTGCCGACGCTTGGATCGTCGAGCACGGCATCGCAATCGGATGCGCCGCCGATCTCGACAGCCTCGTCGCGCAGCGCGATTCGCTGCTCGGTTGCGTGTCGTCCAGCAGGTGGAATGACCAGAACAAGGCGCATGGAGGCTCGCGGCGCTGTTCGGCTTGTCCTATCATCCTGGGCGTCGTGAGGGGACATCTTGGCGAGGCGTGAGCACGACTACGAGGTGGGTGACACCATCCGCGGCGAAGGCGGAGACTACCTCGTTCTGAAGCTTTACGGCGCCGGCGGGATGGGAGCGGTCTATCTCGTCAAGGACAAGAACATCGGCCGCCGCTTCGTCCTGAAGATCATGCATCGGCGTCTGTCGGACCGCGAAGACCTCAAGGAGCGCCACCACCACGAGGCCCGGGCGCTCGGTAATCTCTCGCCGCACGACGGGATCATCGAGGTCTTCAATCTGAGCTGGACGCGTGATCGCGAGCGGATGCCGTACTACCTCATGGAGGCGCTGAGCGGCGAGACGCTCGCCGAGGCGATCCAGCGGCTCGGCACGATCGAGATCGCCTCGGCGCTCGGGATGACGGTCAAGATCCTGAACGCGCTCGACCACGCACACGCGCGCGGCGTCATCCATCGCGACGTGAAGCCGGACAACATCTTCTTGTACGGCGAGACGGGCCTGAAGCTGCTCGACTTCGGCATCCTGAAGCTGACCGATGCCGCGGAAGACCGAGGGATGTTCCTCGGCACACCACGCTACGCAGCCCCCGAGCAGCTCCGGGGTGATGCCGTCGGAGCGTCCGCAGATCTCTATGCCGTAGGCGTCGTGCTCTACCGGCTCCTGACCGGCGTTCATCCGTTCGAGAGCTTCGGCGGAAGCCTCAAGGACATGGTCGAGACGCTCCTCATCGACGCGCCCTCGCTCGCGACGAGGGGCGACTTCCCGTCCGAGCTCGTAGCGCTCGTCGACAGCGCACTCGCGAAGGATCCCGAGCGGCGCCCACGTGACGCGTTCACATTCGCTGCGAAGCTCCATGCGATCCACGAGCGTGTGGTGCCCAAGGGTGCCAAGGATCCCCACACCCACGTGACCGTGGAGGCGCGGATCGAGCCGCCGCGCGAGCCGAGCCAGATCACGATGGCCAAGCTTGCTGACCCGACGAGCCCCGATCCCGACCACGCGAGGTTGATGCAGGCCCTTGCGGCAGGAGAGAGAGACGAAGACGAGGTCGCAGGGGTGGCGTCCGAGCAACCGAAGCTGACCGGGTACGAGTCGACGGCGGAGAAGCTCGAGGCCAAGAGGCTGCCGCCGGTGATGACCCAGCCGTCCCCCGTCGCTGCGGTAGCCGCGGTGCCACGCGGCGAGGAGCCCATCGACAGCGGCGTGGATCGCGCGGCGATGACCGCAGCACCAGCGACCCCGGGGGGCGCAGGAGCGGGCCCGGGTTCGATTCAGTACTTGTCTCAAGAGCGCCCTCGGCCCGACCGCGTCCGTCCGGCAGCAAAGATCCAGTACACCGCACCGCTAGCGGGCCGCAAAGTCGTGAAGCAACACTTCACGGTGCCCATGGCGGGAAGGCCGTCGCGCGAGGCGTCGACGCCCGAGCCGCAGGAGTTGGCGGCGCGACCCACGAGCAGACCGGCTCGCGCGTCGAGTCGGTCGTTGCTGCGACGTCTTCGGCGGCTCGTCGAGCCGAGAGCGTTGCCTGTCGCCGTCGCCGTCGCGGGGGGCCTCGTCGCGCTGGCACTGGTGGTAGGAGGAA
>JAYTBL010000352.1:0-10786 GCA_043736975.1 Polyangiaceae bacterium | reverse complement strand
GCAAGCCCGCCAGGGCGAAGCCTCGCTGAGGAGCGAGCGTCACCCGGCGTAGCCCTCTTCGCCGTGCTGCGTGGTGTCGAGGCCCTCGCGCTCATCGGTGATGGTCACGCGCAGGCCGAGGGTCTTGTCGATCATCTTGAGGATGATCCAGGTGAGCCCCACCGCGTAGATCGCCGACACCGCGCAGGCCAGCACCTGGATCCCGAGCTGCTTGGGGTTGCCCGCGAGGAGCCCGTCCGCGCCGATCGGGTCGGTCACGCCGGGAAACGTGCGCTTCACGCTGAAGACGCCGGTGAGGAGCGCGCCGGTGAGCCCGCCCACGCCGTGCACGCCGAACGCGTCGAGCGAGTCGTCGTAGCCGTACTTGTACTTCGCCTGCACCGCGACATAGCAGACGATGGCGGCGATGAACCCGATGGCGAACGCGCCCATCGGGCCCACATACCCCGCCGCGGGCGTGATGGCGACCAGGCCGCCCACCAGGCCCGATGCGATGCCGAGCGCGGTCGGCTTGCCGCGATGCTTCCACTCGACGACCACCCAGCCCAGCGCGCCGCCCGCGGCGCCGATGTGGGTGGTGACGAACGCGAGCGCCGAGGCCCAGCCGCTGGAAGGCGCGCTCCCGGCGTTGAACCCGAACCACCCGAACCAGAGGATGCCCGCGCCGGTGAGCGTCATGGTCAGGTTGTGGGGGAGCGGCCGCTCCTGCGGATACTTGAGGCGCTTGCCGATCATCAGCGCGCAGACGAGCGCCGAGGCGCCGGCGGTGAGGTGGACCACCGTGCCGCCCGCGAAGTCGAGCGCGCCGAGCTTGTAGAGCCACCCCTCCTCCGCCCAGACCCAGTGCGCGACCGGAACGTAGACCAGCACCGACCACGCCAGCACGAACGCCACGTACGCCGAGAACTTCATGCGCTCCGCGAACGCGCCGGAGATGAGCGCGGGGGTGATGATGGCGAACATCATCTGGAACGCCACGAAGGCGAGCGTGGGCGTGGTCCCGTGCAGCTGCATGTCGAGGCCGCGGAGGCCGAGGTACTCGAAGCCCCCGATGAGCCCGTAGTGCGACTTGCCGAACGCCAGCGAGTAGCCGAACGTCACCCACACCACCGTGACCAGCGGGATCGCGGTCAGCGAGTGCATGATCGTGGAGAGGACGTTCTTCTTGCGGACCATCCCGCCGTAGAACAGCGCGAGCGCCGGGGTCATCAGGAGAACGAGCGCGGCGCTCACGAGGAGCCAGGCGGTGTCACCAGCGTTCATGCGCGAGGGATCTCACGATCGCTGGTGTTTCGCGACTGTTTCGTCGCTGAATTACCCGGAAACGACCTCGTCCGCGGTGAGCTCGTAGCCGATCCCGCGGATGGTGCGGATCTGCCGGCTGAGCACGGGGAGCTTGCGGCGGAGGCGCTTCAGCGTGGTGTCGACCACGCGCTCCGAGGCCGCGTCCTCTCGCCACACGTCGGCCACGATGGTCTCGCGCGCCAGGACCCGCCCGCGCGAGTCGAAGAGGCGCAGCAGGAGATCGAGCTCGCGCCGCGTGAGCGACACCGGCGCGCCGTTCACCGTGACGCGGCGCGTCCCGCGGTCGATGTGCACCGGCCCGAGCGCGATGGTGTCGGGCGGCGTCGAGGAGCGCGTCCTCCGGAGCAGCGCCCGGATCCGCAAGAGGAGCTCGCGCAGGCTGAAGGGTCGCGTGACGTAGTCGTCGGCGCCGTGCTCGAACGCCACCACGCGATCGATCTCGTCGCCGGATGGGCCGATCACCACCACCAGCTGGCGCGCGGTGGAAGGATCACGACGCAGCAGCGTCAGGACCTCGGCGCCGGAGCTGTCGGAGAGGATCGACTCGACGATGACGAGGTCGGGACGCGAGACGCGCGCCAGCTGCGCCCCGGTCGCCGCCGCCGAGGCCATTTCCACGTCGTGCCCCTCGGCGCCGAGCGCCGTGGCCAGCGCCACGCGGCGCGCTGCATCACCATCGATCACGAGGACGCGTCCCACGCCGTCATTGCTCTGCCTTTTTCTTCACGTGCGCGCGGCTGCTCAGCAACTTCTGCGCAACACTTGCCGGATCCGGACCGCTCGCGGGCCCGCTTTCGGGGTAGTCTGCGGCCGTGTCGAGCCTGTCGCGCGAGTTCTCCCGCACGCAATGGCGGACGCTCGTCGTCCTCTGGGTCACGTACGGCAGCTTCTACCTCTGCCGCGTGAACGTGGGCCCGGTGCGCACCGAGATCCAGAAGGATCTCGCGATCGGCGCGGTCGAGATGGGGGTAGTGCTCGCCAGCCTCAAGATCGGCTACGCCATCGGCGAGCTGGTGAACGGCCAGCTCGCGGAGCGCTTCGGGCCGAAGCGCGTGCTGCTCTTCGGGATGTTCGGATCGCTGTTCGCGAACGTGCTCTTCGCGTTCGCCGCGTCGTTCGTGGCCTTTCCCGGGGTCGCCGCGGCCCTGCCCTCGCTCGCGGGCTTCCTCACGCACTTCACGCCGCCCGGATCGACCGTCGCGCCGATCACCGCGCTCCTCGCCTTTCTCGCGTTCCTGAACGGCTACTTTCAGGCGGCAGGCTGGCCTCCGACCGTGAAGATCATGTCGATCTGGTTCACGCCGACGCAGCGCGGCCGGATGATGGGCGTGCTCGGGACCAGCTACCAGCTCGGCTCGGCGATCACGATCTTCGGCTCGGGGCTCCTCGCGAGCGCGTTCCACAACTGGCGCGCGGCGTTCCTGGTGCCGGCAGCGTTCTTCTTCCTCTCCACGCTGCACGCGCTCTTCCGCCTCCGCGAGAGGCCCGACGCCACCGCCGACGATCCGCCGCCGCGCGCGCGCCTTTCGGTGGGCCAGACGCTGAGCCTCACGCTCGGCAACCCGCGCATCTGGCTGCTCGCGTTCGCGCTCTTCGGGCTCGACGTCGTGCGCTACGGCTTCCTCGACTGGGCGCCTGGTCACCTCCAGACCGCGCAGGGCACGGGCATCAGCGCGGCGGCGCTGAAGACCTCGGTGCTCCCGCTCGCGGGCGCCGCGGGCGCGCTGGTCTCGGGCTACGTCACCGATCGTTATTTCCAGAGCCGGCGCGCACCGGTGATCGCGGTGCTGCTGGTCGCCATCGGTGTGCTCACGCTCGCGTACAACCGCGTGGTGCCGTGGGGCACCTTCCCCACCGTGGTCTGCCTCGCCGCCATCGGCTTCTGCCTCTACGGCGCGCAGATCCTGATCGTGGGCACCGCGGCGCAGGACTTCGCGCGGGGTGGCGCGATTGCCGCAGCGGCGGGCTTCATCGACTTCATGGGGTACGTGGGCGCGTTCAGTGGCGACATCGTGACGGGCTGGTTGCTCAAGACCAAGGACTTCAGCGCAGCGATCACCTTCTGGGCGGGCGCGGCGTTCGTCGCCGCGGTGGTGATGCTTCCGCTGTGGAGAGCAAAGCCCCGCGAGGACGAGCCGCTGAAGATCTGAGAGGGAGCGCTCGCGCTCTTCCTGTTCGCTTCTCTTCTCCCGATCGTCACCAGCACGCCACAATGGGGCTGTAGAACCCCTGCCGTGGCGCTCGAGGACTGGGGCAAGGTCGAAGCGGACGACGCGGGACGCGCCAAGCGCCTCGCGGGGTCGTACATCACTGCGCTCGTGCTGGTCGCGATACTGCTCGGCGTGGGCATCGCCTTCGGCGGGCAGATCAAGAAGCAGGTCTTCGAGGAAGAGGTGGACGTGAAGTTCGTCCCGCCCGAGGCCCCGAAGGCGCCGCCTCCCCCGCCGCCCCCGCCCCCGCCGCCTCCGCCGCGGATGGCCGCCGCGACGCCGGCCGCGCTCGGACAGAAGCGTGACGCGCCGCCGACCGAGCTCCCCAAGGAGGCGCCGCGGGAGGGCAATCCCGACAACGCAACGCCCGCCGGTCCCGCGGGCGAAGGCGATCCCAACGGAGTGATCGGCGGCACCGGTCGCGGCGGCGTCGCCAAGCCGGTCGATACCGCGCCCCCGGCGCCGCCTGCTCCGCCGCAGCCGGTCTACCAGATCGCCGAGGTCTCCACGCCCCCGGTGCCCATGTCGAAGGCGATGCCTGCGTATCCCGACGAGGCGCGCAAGCAGGGTATCGAGGCGGTGGTGGTCGTGAAGTTCATCGTGGGCGAGAACGGTCAGGTCGAGGACATCAAGATCGTGAAGGGCCACCCGCTCTTCGACGCCGCCGTGCTCGAGGTCGTGCGCGGCTGGACGTTCCAGCCGGCGACGCTGGAGGGGAAGGTCGTGCGCATGGCGCGCATGGTCAAGATTCCGTTTCGCTTGAAGCAAAACTAGCCGCGAAGGAGCACGTCATGTCGTTCAGTCCGATCCACATCTGGGCCAGCATGGGGCTGATGAGCAAGATCATCGCCTCGCTCTTGCTCGTGATGGCGACCATGAGCCTCGCGGTCGTCGTCGAGCGCTGGGTAGCGCTCGTGCGCGCCAAGGGGGAGACGCGAAAGTTCCTGGGCCTCGTGGTCCCGATCCTGAGCGCGCAGGAGTACCCGCGAGCCGCCGAGCTCGCCGAGCGGTACAAGCTGTCGCCGTTCGCGCGCCTCATCGCGCCCATCCTCAGGAAGCTCTCCTCGACCGACGAGAAGAAGCTCACGCGCGTCGAGCTCGCGCGGCGCGAAGCGGAGCGCCAGAAGGAGGCGGTCGGCGAGGAGCTCCGGCGCGGCATGGGCGTCCTCGCTTCGGTCGGCTCGGTCGCGCCGTTCGTCGGTCTCCTGGGGACTGTCGTGGGCATCATCAGCGCGTTTCAGGGCATCGCCAGCACCGGCTCGGGCGGCCTCGGCGCCGTCTCCGCGGGTATCTCGGAGGCGCTCGTCGAGACCGCGCTCGGGCTCATGGTGGCCATCCCGGCCGTCCTCTTCTTCAACCAGCTGAACAACAAGATCAACGCCGTCGAGACCGAGCTTGCGCGCCGCACTGGCGAGCTCCTCGACGAGCTGGAGAACTCCCATGGGAGCGTCGATTCAGGCCAGTACGAACGGGCGGCGTAGGCAGCAGTCGGCGCCCGAGATCAACGTCACGCCGCTGGTCGACGTGGTGCTCGTGCTCCTCATCATCTTCATGGTCATCGCGCCCTCGCTGGAGCACGGCGAGCGCGTCGAGCTCCCGGGCATCATGCAGCCGGACAAGACCCAGAAGAGCAAGCTCGACCCCATCACCGTCACCGTGGCGCGCAGCGGGACCGTCTACATCGAGAAGGCGGTGACCACGCTCGAGGCGCTCCCCGCCACGCTCGCCGACATCCATGCGCGCGAGCCCGACCGGCGCGTTGTGCTCAAGGGCGACAGCCTCGCCTCGTACCAGAAGGTGCGGGACGTGTTCGCGGTGGTGCAGAGCGCGGGCTTCAGCGGCGTCTCGCTCCAGGTGGAGAAGCGCGGCAGCGGCAAGGAAGACCCCGCCGAGAGCGCGGAGAACTGAGGACGCCATGGGCATGTCGATGGCCGGCGGAGCCGGAAAGAAGAAGCTACGCGCCACCCCGGCGATGAACGTGACCCCGCTCGTCGACGTGGTGCTGGTGCTCCTCATCATCTTCATGGTGGTGACGCCGCTGCTCTCGAAGCAGCTGTGGCTCCAGCTCCCCAAGCAGGACAACAAGGCCGCGGCCGAGCCGCCGAGCGAGAACAAGAGCGTCGTGCTGACCGTCAAGCAAGACGGCACGCTCGGCATCAACGGCGCAGACATCCCGAAGTCCGAGCTGAAGGACAAGGTCTCGCGCGTCATGGCGGCGCGCGCCGACAAGGTCATCTACTTCGACGCCGCCGACGAGGCTCCCTACGCCATCACCGTGGAGGCCATGGATCTCGCGCGCCAGGGTGGCGCCAAGACCATCGCGATCCTGACGAACAAGATCGTGCGCTGAAGCGCAGGACAGCTTCCTTTCTCGGAGAACGCGCTCATGCGTGCACAGTACACGTCCATCTTGGGTCCGCTGGTCCTGGGCCTCCTGACCTGCTCCGCCAGCGCGCGCGCCCAGTCCGACATACGCCGCCCCGTCGAGCCTTCGCCGGGCGTCACGAATCAGCCGGTCGGTCCCCGCCCCACGCCCGCGCCTGCGCCTGCGCCCAGCGAGGAGCCGCCCGGCGAGGAGATGCCGGTCGAGGAGGAGGTGGTCACGGTCGACCCGAAGCGTCCGCCGGCTCCCGGCAAGGGCGGTGTGTGGGGCGTCGTGAAGACGCAGGGCGGCGAGACCGCGCTCGAGGCGGTGGTCACGGTGATCGGCCGCAGCGAGAAGGGGACCACCGACATGGATGGTCAGTACCGGCTCGACCTGCCGCCCGGCACCTACCAGCTGCGCGTGAAGTACGAGCTGCAGCGCATCGCCCGCGTGAAGAACGTGCGCGTGGCGGCCGGCAAGATCCTGCGCGTCGACGTGCTGCTGGTGCCGGACAGCACCGCGGTCGAGGAGTTCACGGCCGTCGAGGCCGAGGTGGAGCGCGCCAGCTCCGCGACCCAGCTCTTCCTCCGCAAGAACGCCGCGCAGGCCTCGGACTCGGTCGGCGCGCAGGACATCGCGAAGACCCCCGACCGCAACGCCGCCGAAGCCGTGAAGCGCGTGGTCGGCACGACGGTGGTGGACGGTCGCTACCTCTTCATCCGCGGCCTGGGTGACCGCTACACGAACACCTTGATGAACGGCTCGCCGCTACCCAGCCCCGAGCCGGACCGGCAGGCGGTGCCGCTCGACATGTTCCCGGCGCTGGTGCTCGCCGACCTCACGGTCTCGAAGACCTTCGTGCCCGACATGCCCGGAGACTTCACGGGCGGCTCGCTGAATATTCATACGAGGGAGCTGCCAAACAAGTTCCTTTTCCAGACCACCCTGGGAGTCGGAGCGAACACCCAGTCGACATTCGGAAAGCGGTTGTCTTATCCCGGAGGAAAGCTGGATTGGCTGGGGATCGACGACGGAAAAAGGAAACTGCCGCAGGCGGTGCCCGGCGCGCTGGTCACCAAACGCAGTGTGAATCTGACCGATGTGGGGCGCGCAATGGCCTCCCCGATGGAGACGGACCGGACGGTCAACCTTCCGAATGGCAACCTCAGCGGAGTCATTGGCGACTCGTTCAAGCTCGGAAAGGAGCGAGTGTTCGGCTACATGGCTGGCTTCACCTACTCCCGGAGATTCCAGGTCCGCCAGGATGAGATCATCCGTACCTACAACCCCGACGTCCAGAACCCGGGGCAGCTTGCCAAGCTGAACGACTACCGCGCGGAGACCGGTCTCGACACCGTCACCTGGAGCGGCCTCGGCACCGTGACCTACGCGTTCGACAACGACCACAAGGTCTCCCTCACGGGCCTTTACAGTCGCAATGCCGAGAAGGAAGGCCGCGTCCTCATCGGTCAAAACGAGGAGCAGAACAACATCATCCGCGACGAGCGAATTCGCTTCGTCAACCGCAACCTCGTGTACGGCCAGCTGCGCGGCGATCACCGATTCCGCAAGCTGGGCAACGCCGCCGCGCAGTGGACCGCGCTCTACGCGCGCGCGCAGCTCTCCGACCCAAATCTCAGAGAGAATGTGTACGGCGACGACCCGCTCCTGGGTTCCACGTTTCGCGAGAGCAATCTGAGCGGCCAGCACTTCTACGCGGCCCAGAGCGAGACCACCCGCTCCGGGAGCCTCGACTGGACTCAGCCCTTGGTCGAAGGAGATGCCCCGACCAAGTTGAAGGTCGGCGGAATGGTCACGCTCCGCGGTCGCAGCTTCAACGCCAGGCGCTTTCGGTACCTCAGGATCAACGGAGCGGACGAAGCCATCTTCGCGCAACGTCCTGACCAGCTCTTCGCGCCGGACAACGTAGGCAGCGCGATCGAGCTGAGAGAGTGGACGAGCCCGACGGACGCCTACGTTGCGCAGTACAACGTGTACGCGGCATACGCGATGGCCGACATCGGTATCACGTCACGCTTGCGTGTCGTCGCTGGAGAGCGTCTCGAGGTCTCGCGCCAGATCATCCAGTCGTTCTTTCCGCTGACCGCCGAGCCTCAGCTTGCCGAATCGACGCTGAATCGCACGGATCTCCTGCCATCGGCGAACATCATCTACAAGCTCACCGCCGCGACCAACGTCCGACTCTCCGCGACGCGCACCGTGGCCCGCCCGCAGCTGCGCGAGCTGGCTCCCTTCATCTTCACCGACTTCTTCGGCGCGCGGGAGATGTTCGGAAACCCCAAGCTGGATCGCACGAACGTTCTCAATCTCGATGCGCGCTTCGAGCTCTTCCCGCGGGTTGGTGAGGTCCTCGCGCTGAGCTTGTTCCACAAGCGATTCACCAAGCCGATCGAGACCACCATCATTCCCACCAACCGCGGAGTCGTCTCCTACCAGAACGCCAAGGGCGCAGTGAACACCGGCGTCGAGCTCGAGGCGCGCAAGGGTCTGGACTTCATCAGCACCCGCCTCAAGGAGCTGACGTTGCTCGCAAACCTGACCTTGGTGCATTCGCGCGTCGACCTCGACACCTCCCAGGTCGGCGTGCAGACGACGAACTCGCGACCGCTCTCGGGGCAGTCACCCTACGTCGTGAACTTCGCCCTGGACTGGAACCACGAGGCATCGAAGACGCGCGTGCGCGCGCTCTACAACGTCTTCGGCAAGCGGATCGCGCAGGTCGGCTCGAACGGCCTCCCGGACATGTACGAACAACCGCGGCACGTCGTTGATCTCAGTGCGGCACAGGGGATCGGCGAGCACGTCGACCTCAAGTTCACGGTGGAAAACGTCCTGAATGCCCCGGTTCGCTTCACGCAAGGTGAGGACGACGGCTTCATCGCCAACCGCTACCTCCTGGGGCAGACGGTCTGGCTCTCTCTGACGTACACCAACTGAGCCGCGTCACATGGACGTTGCTCGCGTGCCCCGAGATCCTTCCGCAGGCGCCCCACATCGGTCACATGACCAATCCATAAGGAGGCTGCGCACGGGCGATTCGCCAGCGCATCTAAAGGAGCTTCGTATGTCGAGAGCAAACGTTCTGGTTTTCCTCACGGTCGCGCTCGGCGCGGCGGCGCTCGGCGTCAGCGCGTGCAGCGACGACGGCAACCTCGCGGGCTCGTCTAGCGGAAGCACGAGCGGCGGCGCCAGCGGCACGTCCGGCGGCGGAACCAGCGGCGCATCCGGCGGCACCAGCGGCACGAGTGGCGGCACCAGCGGAACCAGCGGCGGACCAAAGGTCAGCGAGGACGTGACCGGAGACATCGGCGCGTCGCGCACGCTCGCCGCATCGAAGGACTACCTCCTCAAGGGCCTCGTTCGCGTGAAGGCGGGCGCAACGCTCACCATCGAGAAGGGCACCACCATCAAGGGCGACACCGACAGCAAGGCGATCCTGCTCGTCGAGCCGGGCGCCAAGATCATTGCGGAAGGCACCGCCGACGAGCCGATCGTCTTCACCAGCCAGGGCGTCGGCGTCGATGCGGCGCCGGGCGACTGGGGCGGCGTCGTGATCCTGGGGAACGCGCCGGTGAACATCACCGGCGGCAAAGGTGCGATCGAGGGCATCCTCACCACGGCGTCTGGCACGACGTACGGCGGCACGGATCCCGAGGACAACAGCGGCGTGCTCCGCTACATCCGCATCGAGTACGCGGGCATCGTCCTGAGCACCGACAACGAGGTCAACGGGCTCACGTTCGGCGGCGTCGGCCGCGGCACCAAGGTGGACCACATCCAGGTCCGCCAGGCGCTCGACGATTGTTTCGAGTTCTTCGGCGGCACCGTCGATGCCCACCACCTGATCTGCTCGTACAACCAGGACGACGGCTTCGACACGGACAACGGCTACTCCGGCCGCCTGCAGTTCCTCGTCCTCCAGCAGGACCCGAACCACGCCGGCGACGACAACGGCTTCGAGAGCGACAACGACGCGCAGACCTCGGCCAACGTCCCGTTCACGAACCCGACCGTCTTCAACGCCACGATCTGCGGCAAGAACGCCGACCGGACTGGCGTCCAGTACGGCGCGCTGATCCGCCGCAACGCCCGCGGCAGCTACAACAACATCGTCTTCCAGGGCTTCGAGGCCAACCTCGACGTCCGCGACGCGCCGACGGCGGCCGCCACCAACGCGCCCGGCGGCGAGCCCGGGCTCTCCTTCAAGGGCATCCTCTTCGGCTCGACGAAGGGCACCGGCGCGCAGCAGAACGTCGGGTATCCCGAGACCGGCGCCGCGGCCCCCGACAAGGACAACGACGGCGCGTTCGACGAGGCCGCCTGGGTGAAGACGGCGCTCTTCGGCAACACCTTCGCCGATCCGGCGGGCCTCGACTGCTTCAACGCGACGGCGCCGAAGTTCGGCCCCACCACGTCGCTCACCACCGGCGCGGTCACGCCGCCCGCCGACGGCTTCTTCGACGTGAAGGCCAACTACGTCGGCGCGTTCAAGGACGCGACGGACACGTGGGCCACCACCGGCAAGTGGGTCGTGTGGGACGCGAAGTGAGCTGAGCGCGCGGCCCTCCAGCCACGCAGAGTGACGGGATCCGTCGAGCAGGGCTCGGCGGGTCCCGTTTCTCGTTTGTGCACGCGATGACGCACGGTGGCGAATGGTGTCGCGACGAAGTTGCAAGGAGCTCGCGGACGGGCCGGGCTCCTCGCCGCCCGTCGCGAACGGCCCGCCCGCCGGCACCGCGCCCTCGGTGCGGCGCATGGTCTTCACGAACCCGCCCGCTGTAATGTTCGGCGCGCTTCGTGCGTCTGCCTGACACCCCCATGGAAACCCATGAACACATCGGTCACGCCGCCACGCGGGCCTCGAGCGGAAACGCGACAGTGAAGG
>JAYTBL010000351.1:0-4552 GCA_043736975.1 Polyangiaceae bacterium | reverse complement strand
GCGACGAGGTGGCGTCACGCGACGGGTACCTCTTGACCGCGGTAGGGCGTGGCCATCGCGGTCAGCGTGCGGAGGCGAGGCGCGACGATTCTCGTTCGGCGCGGGCGGACCCCCACGAAGTGGGGCTGAGCCCTCGCGATGAAGTGTCCACATACTTGCGTCCCCCGGGGTTACCTCCGGAGAGGAGGAGGCTCCACGCCTCCAGCCAGCTCGCGTTTACACCCCCGCAATAAACTAGACTACCACGTCACCGCTGAACGCCAGCGATCAGGCTGGTGGTTGGGTCGTTGGGAACCTCGCTGCCGCACGGCGTCGCCCTGAGCGCCCGTGGTGATATCGCTTCCTCGCACCATCGAGCAATCTTTGGTCATGCCGCCCCGCGTGTTCTTCAGCCGCGTCGCTTGCCGGCACGCGGCAGCGCCAGCAGCACCGAAGCCTTCAGCAAGAAGCCAAATCCTGCGCTGACGAGGCGCTGGGCGAGATCCTTCTCGGTGCAGCGCAACGCTGCCGCCGCGCGTTCCATGTTCCACTCCGCGGCCGCCAGCTGCTCGAGGAGGTAAGCGCGACGGACCTGCGCCGCCGAGAGACGAAATGTCTTCAGGTATTCGAGCGTGCCGTCCTCGCGGACGATGCGCTCGCCGATGTGGCACTCCACGTCGGGATCGAACAGGGGGACGAATCGCTCCAGCCGGAATGGCCCCATCGAACGCACGCGCTCCACCTTCACCGCGCGGCCGAGCAGGCCCGCAGAGAGGAGTGCCGCGTACTCACTCCAGTCGGCACGCACGCGCGCCACCTGCCGCACGAGATCTTCGAGCGTCTTCACCGCGCCGCCGTCGAGCGGGGCGTGCGCGGGGAGGGAGTGAGGATGGAGGATCGCGTATTCGCGCAGGAGATCGCCGAAGAAGTCGCCGAGCAGCGACGTGTGCATGCGGCGGTAGTCCTCCGGATGAGGCATCACCAGCGCACACGCCAGGGCATCGGCGACGAACACCAGAACGCCCACCTGCGCGGGCAAGATCTCGAACGTGCGTAGCGCCTCTTCGAGCCCTGGGAGCCACGATCCTCGAATGGCGCGTTCGCTCCGGGGGTCGAGGCCTTTGCGGATGGCCTGTTGCGAGTACTGGTTCCAGAGGATGTCTGGACCGTTGAAGTGGAGCGCGAGGAAGCCCTCCATCGCCAGGTGAAGAGGCAACATCCGGAAGCGCGAGGTCGCGCCTTCTCCTTGCTCTTGCTTCACCATGCGGTGCATGAGGCGCACGAAGCGGTCCTTCTTCTCGCTCGCGGGACCGAACGACCCGCCCAGCGCGGCCACCGGGCTGCCGTCTTCGGTGTACGAGACGATGAGCCCGTGGGGCACGAAGCTCATGTACTTGAGGCCGGGATCGGTCGGCCCATCACCGCCCACCTCGACCACCGCGTACGAGTCGCCGTAGCCGCGCAGTCCGATCCGCAGGTCGCGCGGCGGATCCGCCAGCGCGGCGCCTTCCGCGAGAAAACGCTCGCGCACCAGGGGTAGGATGCGCACCGCGCCCATCGACTGCGGCGGCGCGGTGCGCAGCCCCTTCAGGTCCAGCACGGCCGGTACGGCATCGCGGAAGGCCTCGCGGCTCATGAGGTGGACTCACCGGCGCCGAGGAAGTGCGCGACGCGCGCTCGGAGCGCAGCTTCGAGATCGGCGAACGTCGCGCCGCCGTCGGCAAACGCCCCGAAGGCGATGGCGGTCGGCAGATCCTCGGCGTCACGGATGCCCATGGTCGGAACGGCGACCGCGAGCGGCTTGGGACCGAGACTCACGTCGTCGAAGACGGGATTCACGTGGAGCGTAAACGGACATAGCCCCTTGGCCCGTGCGATGGCGAGGAGCTCGCCGGCAGTGCCAGGGGGGTCGTTGTCGAAGCCGTCGGAGACGATGATCACGAGATCGGGCTTCCACTCCATGGCGGCGAGAAGAGGCGTGACGAGATCGGTCTGCCCGACGGCGTCGACGAGGAGCTCATCGCTCGTGGGGAAGGTCCAGAAGGAGCGCTGCTCGGCGGCGGCGGCGCGCACGTAGAAGGCCGTGGCGAGCGCCACCGCGAGCGGTCGACGGCGCTTGTCGGAGGAGCCGGACGACGACCAGCTCCGGTCGAGCACGCAGGCCACCCTCCCGAAGCGCGCGTTTGTCCGCACCACGGCGCGCGACGCCGAGACCTCGAGCGCGGCGGTGAGCTCGGCGCGCCGGGCCTCACGCTCGGCACGCGGCAGCGAGAGCACGTAGGTGGCGAGGCGCGTGGGCGGGAGGCGCGCCGGGTCGAGGCGCACCGAGGTGCCCAGCACCCCCAGCGTGGTCTCCTGGAGCCGCAGCCGCTCGAAGCTCGTCATGCGCGGCTCGATCTTGCGGAGGAACACGTCGCGCGGGACCTTGTGCCTCCGTGCGAGCCCCTCCGCGATCGAATAGGGGAGCTCGTAGATGGCCGCCTCTGCGAAATGCGCGCGCCGGAAGCTCTCGAAGAGCGGCGTGGTGAAGACCTTCTCGCGCCATCCCTTCACGAAGAGCCCTCCGAGCTCGCCGTCGAACGGGAGGTGGGTGTGCGCCGCAGCGACGCGGAACTTGCGGCGGTACTTGACGGCCCGGAGCTCGCGTTGCTCGGCGTTGCCCAGGTAGCGCCGCACGATGGCGCGCGTGCGCCGGTTGTTGACCCGGCCCTTGGCCAGTCGCTCGAGCAGGCGCATCGCGCGCTGCGCAGGCAGCCGCTCCAGCGCGCGATGGATGAGCGCACCTTCCTCGGGGCGGTGCTCGGGTGCGACGCGACTGCCCGAGGCCAGCAGCCGGAAGATGATCTCGGCCTGGTTGTAGTCGTTGATTCCGCACGCGAGGACGCGCGCGTAGAGCGAGCGATAGTTGCCGAGCACGTACTCGTGGAGGAAGCCGATCGCGACCCCCTGACCGCGGCTGTCCGAGTAGAACTCGCGCTGACCCGTGCACGCAAAACACGCGCTGACGAAGGTGAGGAGGTCTTCGCGCGCGACGCGCTCGTGGGCGAGGGTCATGAAGATGCCACCCGGGGAAAAGAGGCTCGACCAGCTAGTTCAGCTTCAGAGGCTTTTTTCGGAAGTCGGACCGGAGTCCCACAGGTGGCGGCACGAATGTAGCTGCTTTCACCGACCGTCGCTCGTCGGGCGTCTACGATGGCGAACCGTGGTCAGCTCGGCACGATCCCCTCGAAGGGGACGAGGACGACGTGCGGCTCGGCGAGTAGCTCCGCGGAGAGCCGGATCGTCAGAGGTCTGGCGGATGTCATCCGCGAGACACGCTCTCGCGAGACGAAGACGTAGTCCTTCACAGGCTCGAGCTCGTCGCCGACGGGGGCACGCATCCATCCCTCGGCCAGGAGGACCTCCACCGTCGCCGCGTCGACGGCGTACGCGGCCTCGGCAAATGTCAGCGCGCGGCGGAGGCGATACCAGGTGCCCTTCGACGTTGCGATCTGTCGTGCCTCCCATCTACGCACGACGAGCCGAGCCTGCTGCGCGCGCGCGCGCGCATGAAGACGTTCGATCGGTGTCACGAGACCCCGATTCGTGAGAGGAGGAGCGCGACCGGACCTCGCGAGCGTTCCGGATCGGGCATGCCCGCACTCCTCGGCAGCAGCGACAGGACCGTGAGATTGGCTCTTACCGTGTGCCGGATCTCCGTCGAGAGCCCGGAGAGCATCGCCACCAGCTCATCGATATCGTCCGGAGTGGAGACCTCGATCAGACCCGCGCAGACGAGCAGATCGCGGTCGCCCTTTTCCCCCGTGCGGTCGGTGACCAGCTTCTCGAGCAACAATCCCGCGACGCGCGGGACCGGCACGCGTAGTCCCTCGGCTTCGATCGGTGACCCCGCCCGGAGGAAAGATAGCGGTCCGAAGACCATGAGCGGCAACCTGTCGTCCTCGAGAACCCAGGTGGCGCCGGGGTCCGATGAGCTCGGGTCGAACCCGACGAAGTTGACCTCGATGCAGCTCGCATCGACAGGGAGCCAGACCGACGGCTCGTCACCCGAGGGACGAAGACCCGACACGACGTCCAGCTTCCGCTTGACGTCGGCGTGGGCGGAGATCGCGATCCCGATGTCGACGTCCTGCGACACTACGAGCGTCGAAGCCGCCCCACGTTCGAGCAGGTTCGGCACCTCCGAACCGATCACCAGCACCCCCTCGACCTCGAGAACCGGGGCGATGCATCGCAGCGTCGCGAGGAGACGATCGCGAAACGTCACGTGCTCAGAGTAGCACGCTGCACCCGACGCGCGCCGAGCTGCTCGGCTGGGAAGTCACGGGCGTCACGGGCGGCGATGAAGGAGATGGCGAGGGCGGCGCCGTCGAACACGCTCATCAAGATGGTCCGAGGCGCGCGGACGTACCACCCGTGCTGCGGCGCGCTCACCAGGCCGAGCATCGCCGAGCCGAGCATCGTCAGCGCGAGGGCTCCGATCATGAACCGCAGCCACCGCGCCTCGGAGCGACGCGCCGCGACAGGAGGCGGCAACGCGAGCATGAGACCGAAGAGGGCCACGGCAAACGCG
>JAYTBL010000350.1:0-1703 GCA_043736975.1 Polyangiaceae bacterium | reverse complement strand
CGTCGAGGCGGCGAGGGCGAACGAGCCGCGCTACCACGCGCTCGTCCAGCGACAGCTCGGCGATCTGCTGCGCCGGTGGACCGCCGATGCCATCAAGGGCGACGCGCTCGTGGTCGAGGCGCACTGGAACGACGATGCGGCGTTCGAGCGCCTGCCTTCGACGAGGGCGGCGCGTGACGCGCACGCGGCCTTCAAGACGTCGCGTGCGCGTCGATCGTACAAGCACGAGCACATCGTGCCGGTGTCGCTCCTCGTGGAGTGGGTCCTCGCGCTGCCGGCGCCCTCGGTCGACGAGGTGCTCGCGGTGCTCGAGCGCTTCTGCGTCGCGGTCCTGATCCACGAGGGAGAGGAGGCGCTGCTCGGCAAGCGGCGCGGCGACGGGCCCGGCTACCGCACGCGCATGCCGCCGGGCTGGACGATCACCCCGGTCAGCGATCCGTGGGATCGCTTCAAGCGCACGCTGCTCGAGGACGGGAGCCGCCGCACGCTCCACGACGCGGTCGACTTCCCGGAAGGTTACCCGCAGCGCCCGTGAAGCTCCTTCCTCTGGCGGCCGTCCTCGTGATCACGGCGTGCCGATCGCGCGGCGGCCCGCCGCCGCTCGCGCTCGACGCGACGGTGCGCGCGCCGGAGGAGGCCGCGGCCCCGCCGGCGCCGCCCGTCGAGGCGAGGACCATCGCGGTCCCGGACGATCTGCCGGTGTACTTCGTCGCCGGTCACCAGGGCGCACGGGCGCGCTTCCTCTTCTTTCATGGCGCGTGCACGAATGGCCTCGGCTACATCCAAGCGTTCGCGTTCGCCGCGGCCGCGCGCGGATCGATCCTGGCGCTCCAGGGCGAGCACGACTGCGGCGGCGGCCTTCGCCTTTGGACGGGCGGCGCGGCAAGGATGAACGCGCGCGTCGCGGCGGGCTTCGCGGCGGCGGGCGAGACGCGCGAAGGGCCCCTGACCGCCATCGGCTATTCGCAGGGCGCGAACGTCGCCGAGTCGCTCGCCGCGACGTATCCCGACGTCTATCGGCGCCTCGTCCTTATCGGCCAGCCGCGCGCGGTCGATGCCGCGTCGCTCGCGCGGCTCGACGGCGCGGTCCTGATGGCGGGCACCTACGACAATCCGCCGGTGATGCGCGAGAGCATGCGCCGGCTCCTCGCGCGCGGCGTGCCCGCGACGTTCATGGAGCTGCCGAAGGCGCGCCACGGCCAGCTCCCGGACGCCGAGCGCCTGATGGGGGACGCGCTCGCGTGGCTGGACGCGAACGCGCGGCGGAGGGCGTACTAGACGTGCGCATGGGCGCTATGTTTTCGCCTGCTCGGGGCGAGCGCGAGACCGATGAACGATCAGGCCTCCGCTGCGAATCGCGACGCGGATCCGACTTCTCGGTCGCCGTCACGAGCTGGCGCAGCATCGGCACCATGGGCGTCCCGTACGACACCCCCGTGACTCGCGCGCTCGGCAGGAGCGTCAGGTGGACCGGATGGCGCGGGCGCTCGGCTACGCCCGCTCGACCGAGCAGAGGACGCCGCTGCGCTTGACGAGCTCCTCGTCCGCCGTCACGAGCGCTACCCCCACGCGACGCGCGGTCCACACGTACGCGGCATCGGCGGCGCGCAGGCGGCTCTGCGTCGCCACCGCGGCGATGGCGAGCGCGGCGATGGTGATGACCTCGGCGTCCGCGCTCGCACGCGCTCGCACGCGCTCGCACA
>JAYTBL010000349.1:0-4556 GCA_043736975.1 Polyangiaceae bacterium | reverse complement strand
AGAGGTCGACGCCCCCGCGCCCCGCGCCCGCGACGAGCGCCTCGCCCGCCAGACGCCGCTGCTGCCGCTCCTCACGTCGTCGATCGGCCTTCGCCTGTTCCCCGCCATGCGTTCGCTGCGCGAGACGAGCGATCCCCGCCGCCTCGCCGCCGAGGCCGCGCGCCGCCTCCAGGTGCTGAAGCAGCGGCCGTTCCTCCTGACCGTCGCGTTCTCCACCACCCTCGCGCCGTACGTCGCGCCCGCCGGCTATGCTGCAAAGTACATGGATCGCGGCTACCGCGGCCGCTTCCGCTACGCCCAGCAGGGCGAGGCCCCCGCCGACGCGGCGGACGCCGCCCAGATCCGCGCGCTCCACGACGCCTCGGTGCGCGCGGTGGACGACGGCGTCGCGCTCCTCCTCGCGGCGCTGGCCGACGAGGGCGTCGCCGAGCGCACCCTCGTGGTCGTCACCTCCGGGCACGGCGAGCGCCTCTTCGAGAACGGCCGCGGCCAGGGGCACGGCGGCTCGCTCCTCGGGGACGAGAGCCTGCACGTCCCGCTCGTGGTCTTCGATCCGCGCCGCGCCGCGCCGCTGCGCAGCGACGCCATCGTCCGCGACGTCGATCTCGCGGCCACGCTCTACGAGCTCGCCGCGGTCGCGCCGCCGTCCGACCTCGACGGCCGCTCGCTGGTGCCGCTGCTCGATCGCCAGCCCGACGAGGCGCGCTACGCCTTCGCCGAGGGCGGCCCCCCCGCCGCCGGCGCCGAGGACCCGGCGCTGCCGCTGCCCGCCGTGCTCGGCCTCATGTCCCATCCGCGCATGATCCGCGACCAGCGCTTCAAGCTCGTCTACGCGCCCACGCGCAAGCGCGCCGTGTACGCGCTGTTCGACACCGTGGCCGATCCCGCGGAGATCCGCGATCTCCTGTTCGAGCGCCTGGAGGTCGTCGATCGCCTGCGCCCTGCGCTGCTGCGCTGGATGCTCTCCGATCCGCGCAGCCGCCTCCAGGACGATCTCGTCGTGCCCAGCGAGCCGCTCGCGTACGACCTCGTCTGGATCACCGCGCGCGAGAGCACGCCCGCCATCGACGCGCTCGCCAAGCGCGGCGTGCGCTTCACCCAGATGTTCCCCGCAGGCCTGCCGCTGCCGCGCGCGCAGCTCCCGATCGCGCCCGGCGCCTCCGCCGACGCACCGCGCGCGCTGGTGGTCGCGGTGATCGGCGGCGAGGGCTGGAAGCCCTCCCAGCTCGTGATCGTCGCGCCGGGGAGGCTGCCCGCCGGGATCACCGTAGACGCTCGCGTGCGCGACGTCGATCTGGTGCCAACGCTCTCCGAGCTCCTCGGCCGCGATCTCGACGCGCCCCCCGGCAGCCGCTCGCTGGTGGGCCCCGCGACCGGTAGCCCGTGGAGAGAGAACCGCCCCATCCTCACCGTGCACGCGGGCGCGCAGTACCTGCTCCTCGAGGAGCACCGCCTCGTCGTGCAGGGCGGACGCGCGCAGCTCTACCTCGCCACCGACCTCGAGCTCCGTCACGATCTCGCCAAGCAGGACCCCGACCGCGTCGGCCTCCTCCGCGCCTACCTCGAGGCCGAGCTCGCGAACGTGCCCGTCGCCGGCTCCGACATCGCGCCCGCCCCGCCGCGGATCGTACACCTCCGCTTCGTCACCGCGGGCCGCGCGCGCCGCGTCACCGGGTTCCTCACCGCCGCCTCCGGCACGCTCTCCCTCGCGCCCATCGAGCTGGGCGGCGACGCGTTCAAGATCTCCGGCACCCGCGCCGAGCTAGCGTTCACCACCAGCCCCGAGGTCGCGGTGGGCTTCGACCTCATCGTCGACCCTCCCGCCACCAACATCGCCTGGCAGCTCTTCCTCGACGACCATCCCTGGCCCGACGACGCGTTCTTCGCCGGCCCCTACGGCCTCCTCGCGCGCTCCCTCCGCACCGGCCTCACCACCCCCGCCGCCCGCGCCACCATCACCTCCCCCACGTCGCCCACCCTCGATCCCCACCGCGACCTCGGCATCTTCATCGACCGCCAGTAACGCCCCGTCCCAGCGCGAGCCGCTACACGAGACCCCGCGCCGTGCTCCGCCAGCCCCCCAAGCGTAGCGGTGCGCGGGCGGAGGAGGCCTGCTCCCCTCCGCAGCTCCCCCGACCTCGGAGCGACTACCTGGCGTCGGACATCGCGCGATCGATCACCTTCCGGAACTTCGCCAGCGGCTGCGCGCCGCTGAGCACGTAGTCGTTGATCAGAAAGGTGGGCGTCCCGCTGAAGCCGAGATCGCTGCCGACCTTGTCGTCGGCGTCGATCACGGGCTTGTGCGTCTTGCCGTCGAGCGCGCGCGCCACCTTCGCGGGATCGAGCTTGAGCTCGAAAGCGTAGCCGTCGAGATCGTCGCGGCCCAGGCGCTGCTGGTTCGCGAAGAGCTTGTCGTGCATCTTCCAGAACGCGTCGGGCCCGCGCTCGGCAAGCGCCTCGCGCGCGAGGTTGGCGGCGATCTCCGCCTGGGGATGCATCGGCAGCGGCTTGTCGCGCCAGACCAGCTTGATCTTGTCGCCGTAGAGCCGCTGCAGCTCCACCAGCGTCGGCTCGACGCGCGCGCAGAACGGGCACTGGAAGTCGGCCCACTCCTGGATCACGACCTTCGCGTTCTTGCCGCCGCGGAACGGCGCGCCCACGGGCACCGGGGGCGCGGTCTTGCGCTCCAGATCCGTGCCGCCCTGCGCGTCGCGCATCAGGTGGTCGTAGTAGTCCTTGGCGGCGACGGTGCCCCGCTGGGCGTCGAACTTCTTCAGCTCGTCGTCGATGATCTTCTGGAACTGGTCGAACGGCTGCGCGCCGACGAGGCGGCGTCCGTTGACGAAGAAGTGCGGCGTACCGGAGGCCTTCACGTCATCGGCGAGATCGACGTCGGCCTGGATGGCCTGCGCGTGCTTCTTGTCGCGGATCGCGGTCTTCACCTTGCCGCCGTCGAGACCGAGCTGCACGCCGATGCGCTGGAGATCGTCGTCCTCGAGCTTCGGTGCCGAGTCGAACAGCTTGTCGTGCGCGCGGAAGAACGCGGCGTCTCCCCCCTTGGCGCGGGCCTCGAGCGCGAGCTCGGCGGCGGGCTCGGCGCGCGGGTGGAAGGGCAGCGGGTTGTTCTTCCAGACGATGCGGACCTTGTCGCCGTAGCTGTCGCGGATCTTGTCGATGGTGGTCTCGGCGCGCTTGCAGAACGGGCACTGGAACTCGGAAAACTCTACGATCGTCACCGGCGCATCGACGTTGCCGCGGATCGGCGAGCCCTTGACCGGCACGCGGAAGACCGTGGTGGTGTCGGCCGGCGGGTCGTCGTCCTTCTTCGCGGTCGAGGGCTGCGCGAAGTTCTCGGTGGAGAGCGCGACGTAGACGCGATCCTTCGCGGTGCCCGCCGCGATCCTGGCGCTCGCCTTCGCGAGCTCCTCGTCGATCACCGACTTGAACTTCTCGAACGGCTGCGCGCCCGAGAGCACCACGCCGTTGATGCGGAACGCGGGCGTGCCGGTGGCGCCGATGCGCTTGCCGAGCGCCATGTCCTCGTCGACCTTTGCCGAGGCGGTGCCCGCGGCGATCGCGCGGTCGAAGTCGGTCGCGAGCACGCCCGAGGCCATCGCCCAGGAGCGGAAGTTGTCGGGCGTGAGCTGCGTCTGGTTCTGGAAGGCGAGATCGTGGAACGTGAAGAACGCGTCCGAGCCCTTGAGCGAGAAGACCACCTGCGCCGCCTCGGCGGCCGGCTTGGCGTTGGCGTGGAAGGGGAGCGGCTGGTTCTTCCAGACGATGCGCACCTTGCTCTTGCCGTAGGTGGTCTTGACCTGCTCGAGCGTGGTCTCCACCCTCTTGCAGAAGGGGCACTGCATGTCGGAGAACGCGACGACGGTGACCGGCGCGTCGCGCTCGCCCCACACCGGATCGCGGTGCGAGACCGGGACCGGCGACGCCTCGTCGCTCCACTCGAGCGCGGCCTGCTCCGCGGCGACGGTCTTGGCCTTCTTGGCCATGCGGAAGGCGACGAAGCCAATCACGCCGGCGCCGATCACGAAGAGCGCGAACAGCACCGCGCAGCCCGCGGCCCACTTCACCCAGCCGTTGCCGTCGTTCGGCGGTCCGGCGTGCATCGGCATCGGCGCGAGCGGTGGCTGCTGCGGATACCCGCTCTGCTGCGGCTGCTGCGGCTGCTGCGGCTGCTGCTGCTGCGGCTGCGGCTGCCCCGGATACTGCGCCATCGCGGGCGGGGGAGCCGACGCAGCATGCGCGAAGCGCGCTGCGCGCACCGCGGTCGCCATCTCCGAGGCCGACGCCCAGCGCAGCGCCTTGGTCGAGGCGAGCCCCCGGTCCACGACCTCCGCGACGTCCGGCTCGAGGCCCGGTAGCAGCGTGCGCACCGTCGTCGAGCTCTCCATCGTGGCCCGGCCGCGCATGATCTCGGGCGTGGCGCCGGGGTACACGTAGGCGCCGGTCAGCGCCGTGAACATGACCGCGCTCACCGCCCAGAGGTCGCTCTGCGCGTCGACGCTCGCCTCGCCGCGCGCCTGCTCGGGCGCGAGGAACGCCGT
>JAYTBL010000348.1:0-4556 GCA_043736975.1 Polyangiaceae bacterium | reverse complement strand
CCAACGATGCTGACGACCGTGAAAACGTCGCCATCGTCCGCGGGGACGTGTGGGGCGTCGAAGGCGTCCCGGCGCGACTTCACTCGGAGTGCATGACTGGCGACGTACTGGGGTCGCTGCGCTGCGATTGCCGCGATCAGCTGGAGCGGGCGCTCGCCCACGTGGGCGCGCTCCCGCGCGGCGTCGTGCTCTACCTGCGCCAGGAAGGGCGCGGGATCGGGCTGACGAACAAGATCCGCGCCTACGCCCTGCAGCAGGAGCAGGGGCTCGACACGGTCGACGCGAACCTCGCGCTGGGTTTTCGCGACGACGAGCGTGACTACGGTATCGGCGTGGCCATGCTCCGTACCCTCGGGGTGCGCTCGGTGCGCCTCCTCACCAACAACCCCGACAAGAGCCGGCAGCTGGTCGCGCTCGGCATGCCGGTGGTGGAGCGCATTCCTCATGCGATCCCGCCGGGGCACTACAACCGCGCCTACCTCGAGACCAAGGCTCGTCGCTCGGGACACTTGCTCGACGTCGACGAGACCGCAACTGGAACGCCGTGACGGCTTCGTTTCCATCCTCGGTCCCCGCCGTCGAGGTGTTCTTCGACGGCGCATGCCCACTCTGCGCCAAGGAGGTGGCCTTCGTGCGCCGGCTCGATCGCCGGTCGCGGGTGCTCTTCACCGACATCGCAGCCCCGGACTTCGAGGCCGCGAGCGTCGGGCGCACCCAAGCCGAGCTCATGGCACACATCCAGGGCCGACTTCCCGGCGGCCGCTTCATCGAGGGCGTCGAGGTGTTCCGGCGCATGTACGCGGCGACGGGCCTCGGTCCGCTCGTAGCGCTCACCCGCATCCCTGGCATCTCGCACCTGCTCGATGCCGGCTACCACTGGTTCGCCAAGAACCGCCTGCGCCTCACTGGCAGGTGCGAGGAAGAAGCATGCATAGCACACGCACCCAACGCCACGCTGAACTAGCGCTTGTAGCGGCCGCGGCTGCCGCTGGCCTTCGCCTTGCTGGCAGCATTGCTGCTGCTGCCCGAGCCCCGTGAGGAGCGAGCCTTGGCCTTCTTGGTACCGCCGGCGTAAGGGTCGTACGTCGAGGCGTCGACCACGATGCCCTCCTTACCTGCCAGGCCTTCGAGCTGCTTCAGCTCGTCTCGCAAGCGTGCGGCGCGCTCGAAGTCGAGCGCCTCGGCGGCAGTGAACATCTCGGTACGCATGGCGCGGATCTGCTCGCTGATGTCGACGTCGACGAGCTTCCCGTTTTTCCCCGCCTTCGGGATTTTCGGGATCTCGAAGTAGTCGGTGGTACCGGAGGCCGGGTTGATGTTCATGACCGCGCGGACGACGGTCGCGGGCACGATCCCATGTTCCTCGTTGTAGGCCTCCTGGATCACGCGGCGGCGGTCGGTCTCGTCCATCGCGCGGCGCATCGCGTTCGTGATGTTGTCGGCGTACATGATGACGCGACCGTTGAGGTTTCGCGCGGCGCGGCCCATCGTCTGGATGAGCGAGCGCGGGCTGCGCAGAAAGCCTTCTTTGTCGGCGTCGAAGATCGCCACCAGGGAGACCTCGGGCAGGTCGAGGCCCTCGCGCAGGAGGTTGATGCCCACCAGGACGTCGAACTCACCGAGGCGGAGGTCGCGCAGGATGTCGATGCGCTCGAGCGTGTCGATGTCCGAGTGGAGGTAGCGGATGCGGACGCCGAGCTCGCGGTAGTAGTCGGTGAGGTCCTCGGCCATGCGCTTGGTGAGCGTGGTGCAGAGGACGCGCTCGTTCTTCGAGGCGCGGTCACGGATCTCGACGAGGAGGTCGTCGACCTGGCCGGAGACGGGACGCACCTCGACCTGCGGATCGGTGAGGCCGGTCGGCCGGATCACCTGCTCGACGAACGTGCCCTTGGCCTTGTCCATCTCGTAGTCGCCGGGCGTCGCCGATACGTGGATGCAGTTCTTGATGTGCCCCTCGAACTCCTCGAACTGGAGCGGCCGGTTGTCGAGCGCGCTCGGCAGCCGGAAGCCGTACTCCACGAGCGTCTCCTTGCGGGCGCGGTCGCCGCGGTACATCGCGCCGATCTGCGGCACCGTCTGGTGTGACTCGTCGAGGATGAGGAGGAAGTCCTTCGGGAAGTAGTCGATGAGCGTCGGCGGCGGCTCGCCGGACTTACGGTTCGAGAGGTGGCGGGAGTAATTCTCGATGCCGTTGCAGAAGCCCATCTGCTCCATCATCTCGATGTCGTAGAGGGTCCGCTGCTCGAGGCGCTGCTTCTCGACGAAGCGCACCGACTTGTCGAGGAAGTCGAGCCGGTCGCGGAGCTCGTCGCGGATCTGCGAGACCGCCTTGCGCATCTGCTCCTGCGGCGTCACGTAGTGGGAGCCGGGGAAGATCGCGTAGCGCTCGAGGTTGCCCTTGGCCTTGCCGCGGATCGGGTCGACCTCGCGGATCGCCTCCACCACGTCGCCGAAGAACTCGATGCGCACCGCGGTGTCCGCCTCGTAGGCGGGGAACACCTCGACCACGTCGCCGCGCACGCGGAACGTGCCGCGGTGGAAGTCGACGTCGTTGCGCTCGTACTGGATGTCGACCAGCATCCGCAGCAGGTTGTCCCGCCGGAACTCCTCGCCCACCTTGAGATCGATGAGCAGCCCTGCGTAGCTCTCGGCCGAGCCGATGCCGTAGATGCAGCTCACGCTCGCGATGATGATCACGTCCCGACGCGAGAGCAGCGCGCGCGTCGCCGAGTGGCGCATGCGGTCGATCTGGTCGTTGATGATCGCGTCCTTGTCGATGTACGTGTCGCTGGACGGGACGTACGCCTCGGGCTGGTAGTAGTCGTAATAGCTGACGAAGTACTCGACCGCGTTCTCGGGGAAGAGCTCCTTCATCTCGCCGTAGAGCTGCGCGGCGAGCGTCTTGTTCGGCGCCATGATGAGCGTCGGCTTGCCGTACTGCGCGATGACGTTTCCGATGGTGAAGGTCTTGCCCGAGCCGGTGATGCCGAGGAGCACCTGGTGCTGCTCGTTCTGCTCCAGGCCCTTCATCAGCTGCAGGATGGCCTGCGGCTGATCGCCCTTGGGCTCGAACTGCGTGGTCAGCTTGAACGGACTGTCTCCCATGATCGAACGCGGAATAGTGCGCTTCCCCGGACCCTCACCGCAAGCGCCACGAACGCGTTTCCTGACAGCGCTACGTCAGCATTGTCGATATGCTGCGCTGCCCCCGTGAGCAGCAAGCGCGCCTCGTCAACGTCCAGGGGAGGACCCTCGGACCCCCCGAGAACGTCCGGGGGGGACCCTCGGACCCCCCGAGAATTCGTGACCCTCGCAGGCTCGGGTCACTCATTCAAACCGCCGGCCACGAGCGGGACCGTCGCGTTTCTCGGGCTCGGCGCGATGGGGCGACCGATGGCGGCGCGCCTCGTCGAGGCGGGGTTCACGGTGCGGGTATACAACCGCAGCCGCGGTCCCGAGCGCCCGCTGGTGAAGCTCGGTGCGACGGCATGCAGCACGCCGCGCGAGTGCGCCGTCGGCGCGGACGTGATCATCACCATGCTCAGCGACGCCGAGGCGCTCGCCACGGTGCTGGAAGGGAGCGAGGGGGTGCTCGCGCAGCTCGCGAGCGAGCGCCGCAAGCCGCGTCCGGTCGTCGTCGACATGTCGACCATCGGCCGCAGCGCCGCCATCGCGGCCAGCCGACGCGTGGAAGAGCACGGCGCGCGCTTCGTCGACGCGCCGGTGTCGGGATCGGTGAAGCCTGCCGGCAAGGGGGAGCTCCTGGCGCTGGTGGGCGGCGCGGTTCGCTACGTCGAGCGCGTGCGGCCGGTGCTCTCGGCGCTGTGCAAGAAGGTCATCCATGCCGGCGGCGTCGGTCAGGGGCAGGCGCTCAAGGTGGTCCTCAACGGGATCGGCGCGCACCACCTCGTCGCCTTCACCAGCATGCTGGCGCTCGGAGAGGGCGCAGGGCTCGCGCGTGACGTCCTGCTCGATGCCTTCACCACCGGCGCCTTCGCCACGCCGAGCTACCTCGGCAAGCGCGACAAGGTGCTGGCGCGCGACTACGCCCCCGACTTCGCGCTCAGCCTCGCGCTCAAGGACTGCGAGCTCAACGTGGCGTTGCAGGACGAGGTCGGCCTCACGCTCCCGGTGCACCGCGCGATCGTGAGCGACGTGACGGCGGGCGTTCGCGAGGGCAACGGCGAGCTCGATCTCTTCTCGCTCGAGAAGCACTACACGAAGCGCTGACCGACGGCGGATCGTGCCGCCCGCATGATGGTGGAGTGCTCCGCGAGATCGCACCCAGGCGACCGCACTCATGGGGACACGAAAAACAGGGGGTTAGTCGACGGAGTCGATCAACCTGCGACGTCTACTGACTGGTACGCGAGCTGCAGAAGACCTCATCGAGGGAAGTCGAAATGCTCACCGCTCGCCTGTCTGCCATCTCGTTGCTCGTTCTCGCCCACGCGGCGCTAGGATGCTCTGCGGATGCGGAGTCTCCGGCCACCGGTGAGGGCTCCGACGCGGTGACGACCTCTCAGCTACCCGACGACGCTCAGTCGCTCTGGAAG
>JAYTBL010000347.1:0-1707 GCA_043736975.1 Polyangiaceae bacterium | reverse complement strand
CGCTGAGCACCCGTTTGCGCCGAGCGCCCACGAGCGGAAGAAGCAGCGGACGATGCGGCTCGCCCGCGCGCTCACGGGGGGGGCTGCGATCCTGCTCGCGACTCCGGTCGCAGCGATTCTGGCCGTCATCGTAGGGCGCGCGTTCCCCGCGCTCTCGCTGGCGTTCCTCTGGGAGAACCCCGCGGACAAGGGCAAGGCGGGCGGGCTCTGGGGTCCGCTGATGGGCACCATCGCGCTCGTCTCGATCAGCGTGCTCCTCGTGGTCCCCGTCGGCGTCGCGGCGGGCATTTACCTCAACGAGTATGCGCGGCCGGGCCGCCTGCGGAGCACGGTCACGCTCGCGATGACGAGCCTGGCGGGCGTCCCATCGATCGTGCATGCGCTCTTCGGGCTTGGGGCGTTCGTGCGGTTTGCGGGGATGGGCTCGAGCTTGCTCGCGGCCGCCTGCACGCTCGCCGTCATGAACCTGCCGGTGATCATCGCGAGCTCCCAGCAAGCGCTCGCTGCGGTGCCGATGCCGTTTCGCGAAGCCTGCTGGAACCTCGGAGCATCGCGATGGCAGACCATCCGCACCATCGTGTTGCCCAACGCGCTCAGCGGCATTCTCACCGGGACGATCCTGGCCGTCTCGCGCGCCGCCGGCGAGACCGCCCCCATCCTCTTCACCGGAGCGGTGTTCTTCAAGCGGGTGCCCGAGCACGGTATCGAGCGGGCGTTCCCCTTTGGTCTCGGCGATTCGTTCGTCGCGATGGCGACCCATCTCCACGTCATCGCCACGCAGGTCTCCGGCATGCCCCAGGAGCGGATGTTCGCGTGCGCTCTCGTGCTCGTGTGCCTCGTGCTCGTGATCAACAGTGCGGCGATCCTCGTCCGCGTCCGCCTCCGGAACCGGAGGCGCTGGTGACCGCCTATCTCGAGCTCCGCTCGCTCGCCGCGGGCTACCGGGAGAAGGTTGCATTTTCGGCGGTCGGTTTCGCGGTCCCCCGAAACACGGTGACCGCGATCGTCGGACCCGCCGGCTCGGGGAAGACGACGCTGCTTCGCTGCATCAACCGGTCGCTCGAGCTCATCGATGGGGCGTGGACCAAGGGCGATCTCTTCCTCGATGGACTCGCCGTCGCGGGGATGCGCGATCCGCTCGCACTCCGCCGTCGCGTCGGCATGGTCTTCCCTCTGCCGGTTGGTTTGCCGCTCAGCATCTACGACAACGTGGCGTACGCCCCGCGCCTGCGTGGGGTCAGGAGGCGCGCGGAGCTCGATCCCCTCGTCGAGCGGTGTCTCCGGCAATCGCTTCTCTGGGACGAGGTGAAGGATCGAATGTCGCTGCTCGGAACCCAGCTCTCGGGAGGCCAGCAGCAGCGACTGACGCTGGCGCGCGCGCTCTCGCTCGAGCCGGAGCTCCTTTGCCTCGACGAGTTTTCAATCGCGATCGACCCGGTGACGACGATGCGGATCGAGGAGGCGCTCCGCGGCCTGCGCTCGCAATTGACCATTCTCCTGGTGACCAATCTCGTGCCGCAGGCGAGGCGCATGGCAGACCAGATCGTTTTTCTCAATGCCGGTGCGCTCGTCGAGGCCGGGCCGACCGCCCAGATGATCGAAGCGCCCCGCGAGGTGCTCACCCGGAAGTACGTGAATGGCGACATCGGCTGACGCCCCCGAAGCCGGGGCCTGCGCGGCGGGCGTTCGGGTACGGGATTTCCACCT
>JAYTBL010000346.1:0-1707 GCA_043736975.1 Polyangiaceae bacterium | reverse complement strand
GTCGAGGTGCGCGCTCATCGTGCCCTTCGCCCACGTGAGCTCGGGGGCGGCGCGCGCGCGGACCACCTTCTCGTCGAGCGCGGGGCGCGCCTTCACTCCGCAGACGCTGGTGTCGAAATCGCGCCGCGCGACCAGCACCAGGCCTGCGCCTTCGAGCGTGATCGGATCCGGGTGCGTGACGACCAGCACGTCGCCGATGTCGAGCGCCTCCCCGAGGACCGTGGCCTTGCCCTCCGCGAGGCGAAGGCGGCGCGAGCGCGCTCGTCACCGGCGGCGCGTCAGGCGTTCCTGCCTCGCGGCACGAGGCGACCGCACTGGCCACGAGCAGCGCCGCCATGGCGCCGATCGACGCCGTGCGGCACGACCTCACGCGGGTCGCCGCAGCAAGCTCGAGACCGGAAGCAGCGACGCGGTCGCTCGCGCGGCGAGCTCGCTCGTGGTGCGCGGCGCGTCGTCGCCGTTGATGGCGGCGGCGGCGCGCTGCGCCTCCTCGAGGCGCTCCTTGATCAGCGCCTCGGCCGCCGCGGGATCGCCGGGGCGCAGGATGCTGCGCACGAAGACCTCCGCGGCCTTGTACGAGCTGCGGACCAGCGGGCCGCTCGCGACGTACGCGAAGCCCATCTTGCGCGCCTCGACCGCGTACATCTCGAAGGTCTCCGGCGTGACGAAGCGATCGACCGCCGCGTGCTTCTGCGAGGGGCGCAGGTACTGGCCGAGGGTGACGAGGTCGACGCCCGACTTCCGCAGGTCCGCGAGCGTCTGCAGGACCTCGTCGTCCTGCTCGCCGATGCCGACCATGATCGACGACTTCGTGACGCGGCCCGGATCGCGCTGCTTCACGCGCTCGAGCACCGCGAGCGAGCGCTGGTAGCTGCAGCGAACGTCGCGGATGGTCCGCTGGAGGCGCTCCACCACCTCGATGTTGTGCGCCCACACGTGAGGGGCGGCATCGACCGTGACATCGACGTAGTCGAGGTGGCCGCCAAAGTCGCCGAGGAGGGTCTCGATGAGGATGTCGGGGCGGAGCTCGCGGAGGCGCGTGACGGTGCGCGCGACGTGGGCGGCCCCGCCGTCGAGCAGGTCGTCGCGATCGACCATCGTCATGACGACGTACTGGAGGCCGAGGCGCGCGATCGCCCGCGCCACGTGCTCGGGCTCTCGCCCGTCGACCGCGCCGCGCGGGTTACCGGTGGTGACGGCGCAGAAGCGGCAGCCGCGCGTGCATACGCTGCCGAGCAGCATCACGGTCGCGGTCCCCTCGGTCCAGCACTCGCCGACGTTCGGGCAACGCGCCTCCTCGCACACGGTGTGGAGGTCGAGCTCGCGGAACGTCTCCTTGAGGTGGACGTACGTCTCGCCGCCTGGCGCGCGCACCTTGAGCCAGGGCGGCTTCGGGGCAAAGCGTGACGGCGACGGCGGCGTGGAGGAAGAGGAGCTCACGTGCGGGACGTAGCGTCGTGACGAGGTTTGGTCAATGAAGCTCGCGGGAGCTCAGCGGGGGCCGGTCGTCGGCGCGCACGTCGAGACGCCGGCGCCCACGATCTTGAAGCCGATCTTCGACTTCACGACCGTGACGCTCTTGTCCGAGGGGCGGTAGCGCGTCACATCGGAGCCGCCAGAGTTCATCGGGAGGTTGCCGGCCTCGGCGTTCGTGTAGATGAAGAAGTCGCCGCCGTAGAACGAGAAGGCCCACGCGTTGCCCGCGAA
>JAYTBL010000345.1:0-4567 GCA_043736975.1 Polyangiaceae bacterium | reverse complement strand
GCGGCTGCGCAGCGGCCTCGACCGGCGTGTACTGGTTGCCGATCACGTTCGAGGAGCCTTTGCCGCTGGCGCCTTCGTCGTCGCTGCTCCCGCAGGCGAGGAAGGTGGCGGCCGAGCACACGAGCGAGAGCGCGGCGACTGCGGATGCGCCGCGAAGGGTCTTCGACGAAGCCATGACCACCAAGCTAACAGGGCGATCACGAACGTGGAATGTACATGGATGACATACACCGGGCCTCGCTGGCGCCGAACGCGCACGCGCGCGCCTAACGCGCACGATGCCCTCGGGTCTCACACGCATTTGTCCTCGTCGCGTCTCGTTTCGTTGACCGCATCGCCGCAGTCGCTCATCCTCGCGAGGACTCGGAGGAGCGCCTGAAGATGAGCATCTCACGCAGACTCGGCGGAGCTCGCACGTGGACCCTCGGCATGCTCGTGGGCGTGAGCGCCTTCGCGGGCTCGACGGCCGGCTGCAGCACGACAGCCGAAGACGACGCGGCGTCCCCCAGCTGCGTCAGCACGCGCGAGTTCTTCACGAACTCCGTTTACAGCAAGGCGCTCAAGAACTGCGCGGGCTGCCACAACCCCGGTGGCCAGGCCGACCAGCGCGGCGCGAAGTTCAAGATGTTCCCCGATACGTACCCGGACTTCGTCTCCGCGAACCTCGAGGGCATCCGCGACTACGCGAAGCTCGACTACGACGGCAAGCCGCTCTTCCTCCTCAAGCCGCTCGGCGAGCGGAACCACGGCGGCGGCCCGGTGCTCACCGAGGACTCGGAGGAATTCAAGATCCTCTCCTCGATGGTGAAGGATCTGCGCTCTGGCAACGAGAAGACCTGCGACGGCAACGCGCAGCTCGGGGTCGAGTACCTCGATCGCCTCGAGACCGCGCGCAAGGCGGGCATCGTGCTCGCGGGCCGCATGCCCACCGACGAAGAGCTCGTCTCCGCCAACGCTTCCGACGAGGACCTCGACAAGCTCGTGCTCGCCTTCACGCGCGAGGAGCTCTTCTACGATCGCGTGCGCGAGATCTGGAACGACGCGCTCCTCACCGACCGCGGCCTCGACGCCGGCGTGGGCGCGACGTTCGACAACGCGCCGATGCTCTACGACGACAAGTACCCCGGCTACACCGGCGAGAACCGGCAGTGGACCTCGGCCTCGGTCACCGAGGAGCCGATGAGGTTCATCGACTACGTGGTCCGGAACGACCAGCCGTTCTCGGACATCGTGGCCGGCAACTACCTGGTCGCGAACCCCTACACGGCGAAGCTTTACGGCGTGCCGCACGACAAGCCGCTCTCGCCCGAGAACTACCTCGAGTGGAAGCGCGTCGACTTCTCGCCGGTGCAGAACGCGGTCTCGAACGAGGGCAAGGTCACCACCGCCGGCGTCCCGGTGGCGGGCGTGCTCTCCACGCCGGCGTTCATCAACCGCTGGGAGACGACCCGCACCAACCGCGGCCGTAAACGCGCGCGCATCGTGCTCAAGAACTTCCTCGCCACCGACATCCTCAAGTTCGCGCAGCGCCCCGTCGACTCGACGGCGCTCACCTCGGTCCAGAACCCGACGCAGAACTCGGCGCAATGCTCGGTCTGTCACACGGTGCTCGACCCCGTCGCCGGCGGCTTCCGCGGATTCGACGAGAACAACAACCTCGCGCGCTTCACCGCCTCCGATGCGTGGCACGACGACATGCTCCCGCCCGGGATCAACGGCGTGCAGATGCCGCCGCAGAACTATGGCAACGCGCTCATGTGGCTCGGCGCGCAGATCCCCCAGGACTCGCGCTTCGGCATCTCGGTGGCGCAGGTCATGTACCGCGGCCTGGTGGGCGACGAGCCGCTGGCGTTCCCGCAAGACCGCGAGGCCCCCGACTTCAAGGACCACGTCCGCAGCTTCAGCATCCAGAACGACTGGTTCGTGAAGGTCGGCCGGGAGTTCCAGGCTTCGAAGTACGACCTGCGCAAGCTGGTCGTCGCCATCGTGAAGAGCGCCTACTTCCGCGCGAAGTCGGGCGACGCGAACCAGGACGCGCTGCATGACGCGCTCGGCCCGGGCCGCATCCTCACCCCCGAGATGCTCGGTCGCAAGTTCCGCGCGACCACCGGCCTCTACTTCTTCGCCAACGAAGCCGCGTCGAAGGACGAGACGCGCGCGCGCGACGGCTACCTCCGCAGCGACCTCATCGAGGATCGCGACTGGCGCCTGACCTACGGCGGCATCGACTCCGGCGACGTGACGAAGCGCACCGACAGCATGAGCCCCATCATGCTGGCGACGAGCCAGTACACGGCGTCGATCGTGGCCTGCCGCGCCACGAGCTACGACTTCACCAAGCCGCAGGCGGAGCGCCGCCTCTTCCGCAAGGTCGACGTGAACACCACCCCGTTCACGGTGCGCGCCACCAAGGACGCGCAGCTGATCGCCATCCCCGACGCCGAGCCGAGGATCCGCGAGAACATCAAGTACCTGTTCTTCCGCCTGCTCGGTGAGAGCGTCGACGTCGGCTCGGACGACGTGACCAAGACGTACGGGCTGTTCCTCGACGTCTGGAAGGACCTCGAGCAGACCCAGTTCGACAAGGGCAACAACACCGCGATGTCGAACTACCGCTGCGTCGCGCAGAACGACTACGACAAGGGCGTCCGCTTCGTGACGGTGGACGGCCGCCAGCAAGCCTCGTTCGAGCAGCTCCGCGACCGCCCCGACAAGGCGGCGTACGAGCCGGGAATGAAGCTCGATCGCGACGAAAATTTCACGGTGCGTTCGTGGCAGGCGGTCATGACCTACCTGCTCACCGACTACCGCTTCACGCACGAATAGGTCAGGGAGCACACGATGCAACGTCGCGACTTCGTAAAGCTGGCCACGCTCACCGGGATGTCGATGTTCTTGCCCTGGGCGAGCTCGTCGCAGGCTCGCGCCGATCAGACGACCTGGGGCGGCCCGTACTTCCTGCACATGCACGCGGACGGCGGCTGGGATCCCACGCTCTTCTGCGATGGCAAGCTCACCGCGCCGGGCACGACCCCCGAGTACGAGAACCGCCTCGTCACCGCGGTCACCGCGGTCAACGGGATCCCCGTCCCGTCGGCGTCGACCGCCGGCAAGTTCTTCCTCCGTAACAACGCCGCGATCGTCGAAGATCCCACGCACTTCTTCCAGAACGCGGGTCGCGATTTTCTGGTCTTCAACGGGGTCGACACCCAGACCAACAACCACGACACCGGCGTGCAGGGCCTCGCGTGCGGGCACAACGACATCGAGCTGCCGGCGCTCGCTGCGCTCTTCGCGGGCATGGCGGCGAAGGACCGCGACGTGCCGATGGCCTTCCTCGCGGGCGGTCAGTACAACCGCACCGGCGACGTCATCGGCGTCTCGCGCTTCCCCGGCGACAAGGTGGCGCTGCTCGTCGATCCCTTCCGCGCGCAGGCGAACGACGAGAAGCCTCTCGTCTCCGAGGTCGCGAGCCAGCGCATCCTCGCGCTCCGTAACGAGCGCATGGCCACCCTGCAGTCCCGGGCCACGCTCCCGCGCAACAAGCGCACGCTGAACGCGATGCGCGACGCGATGCGTGGCGGCGCTGCCGTGAACCTCTTGAAGCAGGTCGCCTCCGCTCCCGCGCCGGGCATCGATACCTTCACCAGCGACCTCGCGCCCGAGACGCGCCCCTACCTCACGGTGCCGCAGAACATGGGCGGCCGCGCGCCGTTCATCGATCTCGGCGCGCCGCTCGAGAACGTCCTGCGCTGCTTCCAGGCCGGCGTCACCGCCTCGGCCACGTTCTCGCAGGGAGGCTTCGACACGCACTCGAACCACGACGTGAACCAGCAGGCGGCCATGGGCGAGTTCGTGGCGCGCATCCGCTACGTGATGCTGCGCGCCGCGCAGATGGGCCTGAAGGACAAGCTGTTCGTGATGGTGACGTCCGACTTCGGTCGCACGCCGCGCTACAACACGGGCAACGGCAAGGATCACTGGAACGTGACCTCGACGCTGCTCGCCGGCCCGGGCATCCGCGGCGGGCGCGCCATCGGCAAGAGCGACGCCGGTCAGAAGGCGCTGCGTGTCGCAAGCGGCGACGTCACGCGCGTCCTGCCCGACTCGGACGACGCGGGCGTCCGCATCCACGCCTCGCACATCCATCGCGAGCTCCGCCGCGTCCTCGGCGTCGACAAGGCCGCCTTCATCAAGGACTTCCCCCTCCCCGCGACCGACAGCTCCCTCCCGCTCCTCGCCTAGAACTTGTACTGGGCGCCGGTGCCCAGGATGATCGCGCGCGCGCTGTAGGTGCCGCCGTTGATCGCCTCGGTGGCGGTGGGGTTGCCCGCTACCGGGTTCACCCGCGGGACCTTGGCGCTGGCGGGGTCGACCGTCTCGCTGCCGAGGAGCACCAGCGCCGCCACCGCGTCGAGGCGCCAGTGCTCGCCGGGATGCAGGCTCGCGCCTGCGCCGATGGTGATCTTGTTCGAGTCGTAGGTGAGCGCCGAGACCCACTCGCTTGGGATCGCGCTCGTCTCGTAGGAGACGCCGGCGCGGAAGTCGGAGCGGATCGACTTGAAGA
>JAYTBL010000344.1:0-4568 GCA_043736975.1 Polyangiaceae bacterium | reverse complement strand
CCGGCCTCGGCCGCCCGCTGCGTCGCCGGAACGAGCGGCCCCATCGAGATCTCCGCGATGAGCGCAGCGAGGGTGATCGAAGGGCCCTGCGCGGACTTCCAGTACGGCACCCCGGTCAACATCGCGAAGGTCACGAGACCGAGGGCCCAGACGTCCGTCGCGGGCGACACCAGGAGGGTCGTGTCGAACTGCTCGGGCGCCATCCACATCGGCGAGCCCATCACGGATGTGGTGCGCGACGGCTGGTTCTCCTGGAGCCACTTGGCGATGCCGAAATCGAGCACCTTCACGGTGAAGGCGGCGTCGCTCCGACGCGCCTCGGCGATGAAGATGTTCTCGGGCTTCAGGTCGCGGTGCACGATGCCCGCGGCGTGTGCGGCGCCGAGCCCCTCCAGCAGCTGCACCAGGATGGGCAGGGTCGCCTCGACGGTGAGTCGCTTGTCACGGTGGAGGCGCGCGCGCAGCGTCTCGCCCTCGAGGTACTCCATGACCATGTAGGGACGTCCGTCCTCGAGCTTCCCGACGTCGAGCACGCGCGCGACGTGCTCGCTGCGGAGGCTCGCCGCCGCGCGAGCCTCGCGCTCGAAGCGCCCGAGCGCCTTGGAGTTCGCGAGCGCCCCGCTCCGGAGGAGCTTGATGGCGACCTTCTGCCGGAGCGCCTCGTTGGTGGCCGCGAGCACCACGCCCATGCCGCCCTCGCCCAGCAGCCGCTCGACCCGGTATTTCCCGGCGAGGAGCGTGCCCGACGTGACGGAGGGAGATCTGTCCTGCTGCGCGTGACTCGTCATCGATCAGGAGCCTCGTCCGGGGGAGCAGCGCGACGGCAGGCGCGAGGCGATCCCCCCGAGAGCCCTACGAGCATAACGACGGCGCACCGGAGCGTCGACTAGTATGGACAACGCCCCATGCGCCCGGAGCTGTTCCGCCTCCTCGATGTAGGTTTCCCGTCCTACTTCGTTCTCCTCCTTTCGGGGTTCCTCTTCGCCACGGCGCTGGGGGTGCTCTGGGCGCGGCGGATCGGCATGAATCCCGACGTGATCGTCGATCTCGGGCTCGCCATGCTCCTCGCCGGCGTGGCGGGCTCGCGCATCCTCCACGTGATCGCGGACGGTTACTTCTGGGACTACGTCCACCTCTGCACCGACCCTGCGCTCGTCGACTGGCCCCTGGAGCGCGCGGAGTGTGTCTCGTCGGCGTACGAAGGCGTGTGGGACGCGGCCAAGGGCGTCTGCCATCCGCAGACCCGCGACTGCCTCGCCTGGGCGAAGTTCTGGGCCGGTGGCCTCACGTATTACGGCGGGTTCCTCGGCGCGATGGGCGCGGCGTTCTTCCTGCTGCGCCGCGATCGCTTTCCGTTCTGGAAGGCCGCGGACATGGCGGGCTTCGCCATCCCGATGGGCCTCGCGTTCGGCCGCATGGGCTGCCTGCTCGCGGGCTGCTGCTTCGGCTCGATGACCACGCTGCCGTGGGGCCTGTCGTTCCCGCCGCGGAGCCCGGCGAGCGAGGAGCAGGCCAAGACGCACCTCCTCGACAGCATGCGGATGTGGAGCCATCCCGTGCATCCCACGCAGATCTACGAGTCGGCGGCGTCGCTCGCGATCGCCGCCGCGTGCCTCTTCTACGTGCTTCCGCGGAAGCGCTACGACGGGCAGGTCTTCGCGGCGTCGCTCGTCCTCTATTCGATCGCTCGCTTTCTCGTGGAGATCCTGCGGCGCGATGCGCGCGGCGGGGCGGGCGGCCTCTCGACCTCGCAGCTGATCGGGATCGGGCTCATCGTGTTCGCCGCGCTGATCCATCGCGCGCGCGCCCCGAAAAAAGCCGCCGCCACCTAGCGCCCGGCGGATCGCGCGTGATCCGGTTTCGCCAGGCCGGGGCCCGGGCGCCGCTCCATCCGCGGGGCTTCACGGGTCGGGGAACGTGGTCCAGTGTATGCAACGACCTCCCGCATGCTCTCTCGTCGCGTCATTGCTCTCGTCCTCGCGTCCTCTGCCGTGGCGTTCGCGGGCTGCGCCGCCGACACCGAGGCGCCGCCCGACGAGCCGTTCATCGAGGGCTCGGGCGACGGCGACGGCGCCGACGAGATCGTCAGCGAGCACCAGCTGAACGGCAGCGAGCTGCCCGATCGCACCTTGGCGCTCACGTTCGACGACGGTCCCGGCCCGCGCACCAAGGAGCTCGCCGAGTACCTCGCGACCGAGAACATCAAGGCGACATTCTTCATCAACGGGCGAAACGTGCCGGGCCGCCAGTCGGCCCTCGATGCGGTGGTGGGGCGCGGGCACCTGCTCGCGAACCACACCCAGAACCATCTCCAGCTCACGAAGCTCACCAGCACGAAGCTGATGAGCGAGATCACGCTCACCGACAGCGCCATCGCCGCCGTCGCGCCAAACGGGCCGTGGCTCATCCGCCCGCCGTTCGGCGCGTGGAGCGGCGCGACCGCGCGCACCATCAACGGCACGCCCATGAAGAAGTACGTGGGCAGCGTGTTCTGGGACGTGGGCGGCGTGCTCACCGCCACCGCGGCGGCCGACTGGGACTGCTGGGGCAAGAAGCTGAGCGTGGAGAAGTGCGGGTCGCTCTACATGAGCGAGATGCGCACGAAGAAGCGCGGCATCGTCCTCATGCATGATGTCCACAGCCAGACTATCGACATGGTGAAGCTCATCGTGCCCAAGCTGAAGGCCGAGGGCTGGAAGTTCGCGTCGGTGGTCGATGCGCCGGCGGTCAAGCGCGCGCTCGCGAGCAACGCCGCGGGGCCCACCCCGAACGACGCGTGCGCCAGCGCGACGCTCGGCAAGAGCGTCCCCGAGAACACGTGCGTGCAGGCGCGTAGCGATACGAAGTGGCACCGCTGTCAGGACGCGGAGTGGCTCGCGGCCTCCGGTCCCGACGACCCCAAGTGCACCGGGCAGAAGTTCCCGCTGCCGTGAGCGAGCTCAGGTCGCGGTGGACCCGCGGCCGAAGCGCAGGATGATGCCGAGCCAGCCGCGGAGCAGGTACAGTAGGTTTATCGCCACATAGATCCAGAAGAAGAGATCGAGCCGCCCCAGCGCCGCGAACATCCAGAGGTGGCTGGGGTAGTGGTTCAGGAAGCGCAGGAACGCGGTGACGAGCTGCGCGACGCGCGCGACGGGGGAGGTCGCCTTCTTCTCGATGTTCGTCTCGTAGTGCGCCTCGACCGTGGTCGCCTTGCCCGAGAGCTCGGGGTGCCGCACGAAATTCGTGAGCGACACCGCCGACGCGAGCGTCACGGCGCCGGCGATGCCGGCGAGCAGGAAGTACGGCGAGCCAGCCTCCCACAGCTGACCGTCGAGCCCGTAGCCGCCGCTGCGCCAGAGACGGACGCCGAGCGCCGCGGCGAGCAAGAGCGCCTTCAGCTCGTCGGTGAAGAAGTCGAAGAGGTGGCCCGCCTTCGAGGCGATCTTCTTGTGCCGCGCGAGCATCCCGTCGACGCAGTCGAGGCAGTAGCTCGCCTCGAGGATGCCGATCCCGATCAGCCCGCCCACGAAGGTCGGCATGGCGACCAGCACGCCGCTCGCCACGATGAACATGAACAGGTTGATGATGGTGATCTGGTTCGGCGTCACGCCGGTGGGCGCGAGCAGGGCCACCAGCTGCGCCGCGATCGGCCGCATCAGGTACACGTTGAAGACGAGATCGTGCTTCTTGCGCGTCTCCTTGTAGATCGCCCAGCCTTTGCCCAGCATCGGGCGGAGGTTAGCCCACTCTTCTGGAGGGTGGTCAGCGCACTTCTTCGAGGAGGATCGAGAGGCAGGTGACGCAGCCCTCGGCCTTCGCGAACTCCGACAGGTCGACGGCGTCGACGTCGAAGCCGAGACCGCGGAGGCGCTCGAGCGTGCGGGGGTGCGCCGCGGCGGCGAGCACGCGGCCGTTCACCAGCGCGACGTTCGCACCGTCGGGCTCGTCTTCGGCGACGTTCACGATCCCAAAGCCCTCGAGGTCACGCAGGTCGACCCAGCCGGGGCTCACCAGCAGGCGCCCGTCGGGCAGCGCGGTGCACGCGGTCTTGAGGTGCAAGCAGCCGTCGATGCGCACGCGCCGGAGCGTGTAGCCGAGGCGGCGGAGCACGACGTCGAGCGCGTCCATGCCGGCGGCGTTCGTGCGCCCGGTGGCGCCGACGAGGAGGGTGCGGCCGACGCGCAGCACGTCGCCGCCTTCGATGGTCGCGGGGGCCTCGATGCGCACGAGCTCCGCGCGGTGCCTCCGGAGCTCGGGCTCGATACCGGCCGGCTCGGGCCGCCGTGAGGGCGCGCCCATCGCGGTCAGGATCGCGACCTCGTCGAGCACGATCGCGGTGTCCTCGACGAACACCGCGTCGGCGTGCGCGAGGTTCGCGTCGAGCGCCACGACGCGCGCGCCGGCGCGCTCGAGCATCGCGCGGTAGGCGTCGTGCTGCTGCGCGGCGAGCGCCAGATCGATGGGCTCGACGTCGATGAACGTGCGGAGCGCGTCGCTCATGCGGGGCGACGGAACATGCGTGATCGCGACGACGCTCATGCCTCGCGGACGGTAACAGACCGATCAGTCGTGATTGGTCTTGCTTG
>JAYTBL010000343.1:0-4569 GCA_043736975.1 Polyangiaceae bacterium | reverse complement strand
CACGCTCGAGCCCATGAGCCTTGGCCGCTACGCTCGCGATGCCACGCCGACCGGCCACGTGGTGGGCTTGTTTCTCGGTGACACGCTCACCGCGCTCGCGGAGGGCGAGGCGCCAGCATCGTATGCAGCCGTCGTCTCGCGCATCGAAGGGCCGTCCGCGCAGCGTGGGACGGGCGAGGCGGCGCTCGTTCCGACCGCGGAGGTGGTGCAGACGTCGACGCTCCTCGTGACGGGAGCGGCATCACGGGTGGCGCCGAACATCTTCTCGCTTGCGCACTGGGACCGACGGCTTGGCGGCGCGCTCTACGCGCCGCTGTCTCGTCCCGATTGGGCGACCCTCTTGCGCCGCACCTTCGACGTGGACGTGTTGCGTTGCCACGGCTGCGGAGGCCGAATGACGGTGCGCGCGGTCGTCACGGACGCCGCGGCCATTGCACGCCTCCTCGGCACGTCCAGACCCAGCGGACTTGCAGCCCGAAAACGCACTAGGCGCGCGCGGACCGCGCACGCTTCCGTCTACGTATGACGCCCGCGGGCTGCACGGGCTCCGCCATCAGGACCTCGAAGGGGATCTGCAGCTCCCGGTGTACGCGGATCATCATCACGCGGCTCAGCGGACGAACGCCGCCGAGAACCTCCGCGACGCGGGATCGCGACCCGATTTGACACAAGTCGGATGCCAGCCGCGCTGGAGGCCTTCGTTGCGCGCTTTCGGCGCAGCCATCCGTGGGTTCGGCTCTTGCCTGTAACTGCGCTGGTGACAGTCGACCGCTTCCGCGGGGGGCGTGACGGCGGTCCGCTCACGCAGAATGCGCGGCCACGTGCAGATTCTGCAGCGGCGGCGCGCGCCCCGCTGCGCGTTCCCTCGGTCGATGCCTGCTTTTGCTGTGGCACGTCCGCTGCTGCAGGGGACTCATGCGGCGCCTCGCTCTTCCGCTCGCGATGGCCGTCGGCCTGGTCGCGCTTCCTGCGTTCGCCGAGCCGCCGCTTGCCGCAGACGCTCTGGTGCGCGAGGTGCTGGCGCGCAATCCCTCGGCCAAGGCGCGCGTCCTCCGGCGCGACGCCCTCGGCAGCGACGCCCGCGCGGCCGGCATCTACCCTGACCCGCTGATCGCCGTGATGGTCGACCGGGTCCCGCAGGCCGCCGGCGGTGAGATGCCGATGGTGCGCTACCAGGCCACGCAGATGTTTCCCTGGCCCGGCAAGCTGCCCCTGATGCGCGTCGCGGTCGAGTACCAGCGCGACGCCTCGGGCGCGGAGCTCGACGTGCGCAACCTGGATCTGCGACTGCAGACGAAACGTGCATATTACATGCTGGTCCTGAACACCAAGCGCCGTGAGATCAACCGCGCGAGCCGCAGCCTCGCGGCGACCGTCGCGCAAGCGGCGCTGGGACGTTACGCCGCCGGCCTGGGCGGGCATCACGACGTGGTGCGCGCGCAGGTGGAGGTCAACGCACTCGACGTCGACCTCGTCGACCTGGAGGGCGAGCGTGGCGTCGCCGTCGCGATGATCAACGCGCTGCGCGATCGCCCGATCGACGAGCCGACCGGCGAGCCGACCCTCGCGTCGTCGCCGCGACCGGAGGAGACCGTCGCGTCGCTGGTCGAGAAGGCAAACGCGCAGCGCCCGGAGCTGCGGGGCATGCGCGCGATGCAGTCGGAGGCCACCTCGATGGCCGATCTGGCGCGGCGAGAGCGGTACCCCGACATCATGAGCTCGGTCTGGATGAACCAGAACATCGGCGCTCCACCGTCGGCCGGCGGGATGGTCGGCGTCACGATTCCGGTCTTCGGCCTCGCGCGCCAGGGGCATCGGGCGAGCGCGTTCGAAGCTCGCGCGCGCGGCGCGGGCGAGGACGCTGCGGCCATGCGCGCGATGATCCGCTTCGAGGTCGCGGCGGCGCTGGTGAAGGTGCAGACCGTCGCGCGGCGGGTCGAGCTCATCGAGACCGTGGTGGCTCCGAAGGCGCGCGAGAGCTTCGAATCGTCGCTCGCGGGCTACGGCGCGTCCACGCTCGACGTCCTGTCGCTGCTCGACGCGAGGCGGTCGCTGCAGAGCGCATCGCTCTCGCTCGCGGAGGCGCAGGTGGAGCGTGAGGTGGCGCTGGCCGAGCTCGAACGCGCGGTGGCCGCTCCGATCGGGGGATCACGAGGAAGAGCGCGAGACGATATCGTGCGGGCGGAGCGGCGCTCCTCGCCGGGCTCCTGCTCGCCACGGGGTGCAAGAAGGGCGACCCTCACGCCGGCCACGGCGAGAGCCTGCCGGCCGGGAGCGCCCCGCTCACCGCCGCGACCCTGAGCAGCGCCGACCACGCGGCACACAGAGGCGACGCGTCGATGCCCGCCGGGTACGCGCCGGTGACGATCGATCCCTCCCGGTCGGAGGCGCTCGGCATCCAGACCGTGGAGGTGACGGAGCGTGACTTCACGCGCACCGTCCGCACCGTGGGGGTCGTCGCGCTCGACGAGACGCGCACCGCGCACGTCCACGCGAAGGTGCGAGGCTGGATCGAGGGTATCGACGTGAGCTTCATCGGCCGGAAGGTCAGCGCCGGCGAGCGGCTCTGCGCGATCTACAGCCAGGAGGTCTACGCGGCCGAGCTCGAGTTCCTCTCGGTGCTGCAGCGCGTGCAGGGCCAGCCGACGGCCACCGGGGAGTTCGCGGCCTCGGAGCAGCGTGCGCAAGCGCAGCTGCTCGCCGCAGCGCGGACGCGGCTCTCGCTATGGGACGTGCCTGCCGCCGAGATCGAGCGCCTGGAGCGGACGCGCGAGGCCAAGCGGACCTTTCCGTTGCTCGCGCCTCGCTCGGGGGTCGTGGTCGACAAGCAGGCGCTCGAAGGCATGTTCGTGGATCCCGCCGTCGAGCTCTACACGCTCGGCGATCTGACGCGGCTGTGGGTGCTCGCCGACGTCTACGAGGCCGACGTCCCGTACGTTCGCCTGGGGACCGCCGCGCGGCTCGCGATCGAGGGGGTCAAGACCCCGGTCGACGCCAAGGTGGTCTTCCTCCCCCCCACCGTCGCGGAGGCGACGCGCACGCTCAAGGTCCGCTTCGAGCTCCCGAACAAGGATCTCCAGATCCGTCCCGGCGCGTTCGTCGACGTGACGATGGATGTCGCGATCACGCGCGGGCTCGCGGTCCCGGAGAGCGCGGTGATCCGCACCGGGCGACGCTCGATCGTGTTCGTCGCCCACGGCGAGCGTGCCGAGCACCTCCAGCCGCGCGAGATCGTGATCGGCTCGCTCGTGGCGGAGCTCTATCCCGTCACCAGCGGCCTCGCGAGCGGCGAGCGCGTGGCGACGGGCGCGCAGTTCCTCCTCGACTCCGAGAGCCGTTTGCGCGCGACGAGCGGCGGCGGGGGCGGTCATGCCCACTGAGACGCCCGAGACGCCGCCCATGGGGCTGGTGGCGCGGATCATCGACTTCTCGGCGCGGAAGCGCTTCTTCGTCTTCCTCCTCGCGGCGGCGTTGACCCTATGGGGCCTCTGGTGCGCGCAGCGCTCCCAGCTCGACGCGCTGCCCGACCTGTCCGACACCCAGGTGATCATCGCGACGGAGTGGATGGGCCGCAGCCCCACGCTCATCGAGAACCAGATCACGTATCCGATCACCACCACCTTCCTGGGCGCGCCCAAGGTGAAGACCGTCCGCGGCTTCACGATGTTCGGGATGTCGTTCGTGTACGTCGTGTTCCAGGACGGTACCGACATCTACTGGGCTCGCTCGCGCGTGGTCGAGTACCTGGCCAAGGTGAAGGACGCGCTCCCCGAACGCGTGACCCCGCAGATCGGCCCGGACGCGACCAGCGTCGGCTGGGTCTTCCAGTACGCGCTCGTGGACGAGAGCGGGAAGCACGATCTCCAGGAGCTCCGCTCGTTCCAGGACTGGAACCTGCGCTACTGGCTCCAGGGCCTCGAAGGCGTGGCCGAGGTCGCGAGCGTCGGCGGCTTCGAGAAGGAGTACCAGATCCAGATCGACCCCACGCGGATGAAGGCGCGCAACGTCTCGGTCGGGCAGGTATCCGCGGCGGTGCGAGGGGCGAACGCCGAGGTCGGCGGGCGGGTCATCGAGATGGCGCAGCACGAGTACGCGCTCCGCGGTCGCGGCTACATCACGAAGAAGGACGACATCGATCTCGCCGTCGTGGCCACCGACGCTCGCGGCACGCCGATCCGGATTCGCGACGTGGCAGACGTCACCATCGGCGGGAACATCCGGCGCGGGCTCGTCGATCTCGACGGCCGCGGGGAGGTCGCGGGCGGCATCGTGGTGATGCGCTTCGGCGAGAACGCGCTCAACGTGATCGAACGGGTGAAGGCCAAGCTCGTGGAGGTCGAGGGATCGCTCCCGCCCGGCGTGAAGGTGGTGCCGGTCTACGACCGCAGCCGGCTCATCAAGGACTCGGTGACGACGCTCTCCTGGAATCTCGTGCAGATCCTCGGGGTGGTCATCCTGGTCATCTTCGTCTTCCTCTTCCACTTCCGCTCGGCGCTGGTCGCGGCGATAGCGCTCCCCATCGCCACTGCCGCGACCTTCATCACGTTCTATTACCTCGATGTCTCCATC
>JAYTBL010000342.1:0-4570 GCA_043736975.1 Polyangiaceae bacterium | reverse complement strand
CCGCGAGATCGCGGCCGTCGAGCAGCACGCGTCCGTCGCTGGGGCGATGGAATGCCATGAGCAGCGAGAGCATCGTGCTCTTCCCTGCCCCGCTCGGTCCGACGATCGCGGTGGTGGTGCCCGCGGGCGCGGTGAAGGAGACGTCCTTGAGGACCGGCACGCCCGGGCGGTACGCGAACGAGACGCCCTCGAAGGTCACCTCACCCGCCACCTCGCCGAGCGGCGCGCGCGCCTCGTCGCCGACGTCCTCGCGCGGGGTCGCCTCCATCTCGCGCAGGCGATCGAGATCGGCGAGCGTCTCGCTCACGCGCGTGGCGATCTGCGGAAGATCGCCGAGCGGCGCCGCGAACATCAGCGCGAACGCCACGTAGCTACCGAAGTCACCGAGCGTCATCCGGCCGTCGAGGATGGCGCGCCCGCCCAGCACCACCACGATGGCGATCACCCCCGCCGAGATCACCACCGCGAGGCCGTTCATCACCGAGGATCGCGTGGTGGTGCGCGAGAGGATGCGGAAGAGGCGATGCAGCCCCTGCGTGAACACCAGCTGCTCCCGCCGCTCCGCGCCGTACGCCTTCACGATGCGGAGGCCGCCCAGCGTCTGCGTGAGGCGCCCCGCGACCTCCGAGCGTAGCCGGGCGCGCTCGCGGAAGAGCGGACGCATCTTGCGGTGCGCGAAGTCGAGGCCGAAGCCCGGCAGCGCGGCAAAGGCGAGCGCCGCGAGGGTGATCCGCCAGTCGATGAGCAGGAGCGCCACCAGCGCCACCAGCGACGTCACGACGTTGCTCGTCCACCGCGCGAGCTCCCAGCCCACGAGGTTCTGCATCGTCGTGGCGTCGTCCATCACGCGCGACGCGAGCGCGCCGGACTGGGCGTCGTCGAGCTCGGAGGCCGGTAGCCGCGTGACGTGCGCCATGATGCGCCGCCGCCATCCGAGGACCACGCGCTCCGCCGAGAGCCCGAGCACGCGCGAGAGCGCGAACACCGCCACCGCCTGCACAATCGCGGCGCCCACCACCGCAGCCGCCAGCCACGGCAGGAGCTCGCCGCGGCGATGGCCGACCACCTCGTCGAGGAGCACCTTGGGCGCGAACGGGATCACGAAGCCCGCGGCGCGATCGACGAACAGCAGCGCGAGGCCGAGCGCGAGCTTGCGGCGCTGTCCCCACACCACCTCACGCGCCAGGCTCCCTGCGGTCACGCGCGGCCCGGCCATCCCCTCATTGGTAGCAAAGCGACGGAATGACGGCGACCAACGACAGGTCGAGCGCGACCGGACGCCCTGCGCTCGACGGGATCGCGCGCGCTCGATCCAGGCAGGCGAGCACCCGGCGGCCCATCCGATCGGGCGAGAGCCCCCCTCAACTATCGAAGAACACGTGCCTCTGCGATCGTTGCTTGGCAAACAACAGGAGGCACGCGCAATGCAGCGCTCCGATCGGAGGTGTCGCAATGGGCTCGTTCGCGGACTCGACGGAATTCGTGACCTTCGGCGAGCTCGACGACTCCGACGTCGCCCTCGACGACGAGAGCCTCGCTCCGTCATCGGTGTGTGTCGCTCCGAGGGAGCGGCCGTCCCCGGCGTCGGCCCGTGCCGCGCCGCCGACCTTCGTCGTGTACGAACGGCTCGTCGACACGCGCCAGCTCCGTCACGGCATGGTTGCTCGCGCCAACCTCGCGCGTGACCTCCTCGTGCTCTCCGCGATCGTCGTGTTCACGCTCGTGGGAGGCTTCCATGCGCTCTCGGCCGCGTTCGCCGCCGATCCGGCGCGCTCGCTGGCCGCCTCGCGGCTCGCGGCCCAAGCCGAGCTCGCGAGCGTTGCCCACACGCCGTCGGTCTCGCTGCCGCCACCGCCTTCTGCCGCGTCACCGCCGCCGATCCGGAGCGCCGGAGCCGCGCCCGCCCTCGATCGCGGCGCGCTCGTCCCGGCGCGTCGGTTCGCGCCACGCCAGCTTCCGGCCAACCCGTACTGAGGGGACTTGCGCGGGAGACGTCTCTTGGTCGTCTGACCAAATGCTTGGTAGGCCTACAAAAGCGAGCGCGGCGCTCGCGATCGTCGGGGGCGCCCTCCTCGTGCTCGCCGCATGCTCGAGCAGCACCTGCGACCTCGGGGCGCTGCCCGCGATGCCCGCGCTCACCAGCGAGGTGATCATCGAAGGCACCGACGCTGGCGCCGCGCCCGCGCCCACGGGCGGCGACGAGGCTGGTCTCTGGCTCTACAAGAAGATCACGATCTACGCGCCCGCCGCCGATGGCCAGATCGACGCGGTACGGTCGATGGTGACGGGCAAGGGCTTCATCGAGCTCGGCGGCGGCAAGCTCCGGCAGTTCGTCGACACCACCACCACGCTCGTCACCACGGCGGTCGGCACCGTCACGCGCAGCGGCACCACCAAGCTAAGCTGCTCGGCACCTACACCGCGGCCGGCACCGCCGTGACCACCACCGTCACCTGCCGCGAGGCGACCGGCGACAGCTCGGAGCTCGGCGAGCTCGGCTTCTCGCGCGTCGACCCCACGCTCGGCAAGCTCCACATCACCACCATGACCCAGCTCGGCTCGCTGAAGCTGGTGATCGAACTGGAGAAGCAGCCGTGAGGGCGCGCGGCGCGCTCGCGGCGGTCCTCCCGTGGCTGCTCCTGGTGGCGGTGAGCTGTCGCTCGAGCGACGGCGAGAGCGATGGGCCGCTTGCCGCGTCGGCCTCCTCCGCGCTGCCCTGCGCCGTCGACGACGTCCTCGCGCGCAGCTGCCGCGGCTGCCATTCGTCGCCACCCGAGTTCGGTGCCGCAATGCCGCTCGAGACCCTCGCCGACCTGCGCGCAGGATCGCCCTCGGAGTTCGGCAAGCCCGTCTACAGGCGCGTCGGCGAGCGCATCCACGATCCCGTCGCGCCCATGCCGCAGGGCGGCCGGCTCGACGCCGCGGACCTCGCGACGCTCGACACCTGGATCGCCGCCGGCGCTCCGGCGGCCGAGGGTAGCGCCACCTGCACCGACGCGAGGGCCCCCGCGTCGGACGCCGGCGCCGTCGGTCCCGACGCCCTCCCCTGCCCGCCGGCCGAGCGCACCACGTTCGTCGCTCACGGCGCCGACGCCGTCACCGAGCCCTATGCGCTCGCGGCCGACGCCGGGAATCTCTACATGTGCTTCTCCTGGAAGGCCCCGTGGACGACCACCACCCAGGCCACCTCGTTCGCACCGATCATCGACGATGCGCGCGTCGTTCATCACTGGATCCTCTACGAGACCTCGACGCCCCAGACCGAGGGCGGCGCGGCCCCCTGCAAGATGCCGTTCGACGCGAAGTTCGTGCAGGGCTGGGCCCCGGGCGGCGGCAACACCGCCCTGCCCGACGACATCGGCCTGGCGCTGCCCACCGCCGATCGCTGGCTCATCCTCCAGGTCCACTACTGGAACGTTGCAGGATACACGGATGTCCGCGACCGCAGCGGCGTGGCGATGTGCACCACGTCCGCGCTCCGTCCCAAGACCGCGGTGGTCTCCACGTTGGGCTCGGCGAACATCGACCTCCCGCCGCGCTCCAGCGGCACGGTGGTGACCGGAACCTGCACGCCGCAGATCACCGAGCCGCTGCATGTCCTCTTTGCGAATCCGCACATGCACGGGCGCGGTCGCAAGCTCGACACCAAGGTCCTGCGCGGCGGCAACGCGGCGACCTTCGACACCCTGGTCGACGAGCCGGCGTTCGACTTCGAGTTCCAGCGCCCGTATCGCTCGGAGCTGATCATCAACCCCGGCGACACGCTCACCACGACCTGCACGTACGACAACGCCAGCGACAAGCGCGTCAACTTCGGGGAGAGAACCGAAGACGAGATGTGCTTCAACTTCGTGACCGTTTGGCCAGCGCCGGGCCTCTTCAACAGCGGCGGCAAGGCGTCGGGCCGCTGCATCGATCGATGAGCGAGAAAGACCGTCCGGCTCGCGAACGGATCCTCGACGCCGCGCTGGCGATCCTCGGCAATTCGGGGGTTCGCACCCTCGCGCAGCCGCGCGTCGCGCGCGACGCCGGCGTCCCGCAGGGCCACCTCACGTACGACTTCCCGAAGCGCCTCGATCTGCTCGAGGCGGTCGACGCGCGCTTCGTGGAGCGCCTGACCGAGGAGCTCCCTTCCCTGCCCGCGCTCGCCAGCGACGCCCGCGCGCGCATCGACGCCGCGGGCCGGAGGAGCGCAATGCGCTTCATCGGCAAGGCGGTGAAGGACCGCGCGCGCAGCCGCACCGTCATCGGCCTGCTCGCCGCCGCCGACGAGGAGCCCGCGCTCCGCAGCGCCATGGCGGCGCGGATACAGTCGCTCCGCGCGCTGGTGGCGAAGCTCGTCGACAAGCCCGTGACCGATCCCGACGTCGACCTCGCGCTCGCAACGCTGTGGGGGATCGGCATCCTTCATCTCTCGCTAAAAGACCGCTCGGCGGCGGAGACCGATCGCCTCCTGGCGCGCTTCGCCGAGCGGCTCGAGCACAACTGAGCGGTCAGTTGCCGACCTTGACCTCGAAGCTCATCGGGAGTGACCAGAGCTTGTCGATCACGAGCACCGTGCGCGTTCCTC
>JAYTBL010000341.1:0-10829 GCA_043736975.1 Polyangiaceae bacterium | reverse complement strand
GCTCCAAGGGAGCGTGGAGATCACTCCTCGCCGTCGTCGCCGCCGCCCTTGCGCGCCTTCTGGATGAGGTCGACGCCTGCGTCGACGCCGAGCTTCTTGGCGATCGTCTTCGGCGCCGCCGCCGCCTTCGCGACGACCTCCTTCGCAGCCGCGACTGGCTTCGCCGCGGGAGCGGGCTTCTTCGCCGCGGGAGCGGGCTTCTTCGCCGCGGGAGCGGGCTTCTTCGCCGCCGGCTTCTTCGCCGCTGCGGGCTTCTTGGTGGGCTTCTTCGCCGCTGCGGGCTTCTTCGCCGCGGGCTTCTTCGCTGCCGCCGGCTTCTTCGCGCCCGCCTTCTTCTTCTTCTTCGCCGCCATGTGGTGTCGTCTCCTTGCGCGAAAGTTTCGCGTGAAGATCGATCGCTCTTCTCTAGCGATCATGTCAACCACGAACGGCTATCGCGCGTTCGTCGTGCCCATCAAAGCGAACGCACCGAGCATGTCGAGCAGCGGTGAGAGCGAGTCGAGGTAGAAGCGCGCGGCGTCCCGGTCATCGACGAGCCGGCGCGCGATCTCGCGGTAAAACTGCTGCCGTTGCTCGTCGCTGAAGACCGGTGGCCGCGCGCCGCGGTCCTCCGCGAGCTTGAACCACCAGCTCGTCTCGAGCATGTAAAAGCGGTTGTCTGTCGCTTCCGCGAGCAAGGTGCAGAAGCGCTTTTCGAGGAACTGTCGCTCCATCAGCTCGCGGAGGTCGCGCGCCGACCCTTGCCCGAGGCGGTACACCAGCTCGATCACGCGGAGATCCCGCGCGTCGTTCGGGTGGACCACCTGGGTCTTGCCCCCTGACGCACGCGAACAAGCCCCATGTCCGCGAGGCGATGCACAGCCTGGCGCGCGGTGAGCCGCGAGACGCCGAACCGCTCCGCCAGCTCGCGCTCGGTGGGCAGCGCCGAGCCGGGCGGCAGCGAGCCCTCCAGGATCGCGCCTGCGAGCTGCTCGAAGACGGGGTCCGCGGCGTGGCGCGCGCGCGCTTGGTCACCGAACGCCTTGCCGCTGGTGGTCGGGCTGGGCCCGCTCGCAGGCGGCGGCTCCGCCTGCTCGCGCGGCGCGGCGGTCGGCTTGCGGGGCATCGCGCGGGGCGTACCTCGTTACCAAGTTGACAGCAAAACTGCCGCCCCGGGGCCTCCGTTCGCCAGGATGGAAGCGCCCGGATCCACGTACGACGATACTTTTACAGGCCTTTGCATAGAAACATGCGCGTTTCTTCGCTCAACGCGCGAGCTCGCGATCGGTACCAGGTTGCGATGACTTGGCCTGCACCGTGCACCAAGCGGATCCATGAGGCGAAACGCGCTGCACTGGACCGTCGCTGTTACCTGCTTCGCGCTGAGCACCGTGGCGGCGTGCACCGCCGACGTCCCCACCTCCGCCGGTCCCGAGACCGGCAACCCCGCGCGCACCGCGGAGGACGACGTGAACAGCGGCCAGCCCAGCGGCGCCACGCCCACCCGGACCGGCCTCCCGTGCGACGTCGACAAGATCCTGAAGTCGCGCTGCCAGACCTGCCACGCGAGCCAGACGCAGTACGGCGCGAGCGCGTCGCTCGTGACCTACGAGGATCTGCAGAAGCCTGGCCCGGGCGGCAGCTCCGGCCAGAAGGTCCACGAGCTCGTGAAGGCCCGGATCCACGACGGCGCGCGCCCGATGCCCCCGACCCCGAACCCGCTCCTCACGAAGGACGAGCTCGCCACGCTCGACGCCTGGTTCGCCGGCGGGACCAGAGCCTCCACCGACACCTGCACCAACGAGAAGCCGGACGACGGCGTCAAGCCGCTCAACTGCACGCCCGATACGGCGCTCAAGGCCGCCGCGCCGTATACGATGCCGGTCGGCGAGGTCGACCAGTACGTGTGCGTGGGAGTGGACATCAACCTCACGAAAAAGCGCCACGTCACCGCGCTTGCGCCCCGCCTCGATAACAAGACGATCCTCCACCACATCCTGCTGTTCCAATCTCCCAAGGCCGAGAGCACCATTCCTACGCCCTGCGCGGCGTTCGGCTCGGCGGCCTGGAAGCTCGTGGCGGGCTGGGCGCCGGGCGGCAACAACCTCGAGCTCCCCGCCGAGGCCGGCTTCCCCGAGGAGAAGGGCACGACCCATTGGGTGGTGCAGCTCCACTACAACAACGCGAAGAGCCTCGCCGGGCAGACGGACAACAGCGGCTACGACCTCTGCACCACCGAGACGCTCCGTCCCAACGACGCGGGCGTGACCGCCTTCGGCTCCACGAAGTTCAGCATCCCCGCGCGCTCCACGACCACCGTGAAGTGCGACTACAAGCTACCCAGCACGTTCCAGGGGGTGAAGTTCTTCAACGCCTCGCCGCACATGCATACGCGTGGCACGGCGATGTCGACCGAGCGCCTGCCGGGCGGCACCGGGGCGCCGCAGAAGATCTTCGCCAACCCGAACTTCAGCTTCGAGAACCAGGCAAACTTCCCCATCACGGCATCGGTGGCGCCGAACGACGTGATGCGCACGCGCTGCACGTGGAAGAACCCCGGCGACACGACCATCTCCTTCGGCGAGAACACGGGCGACGAGATGTGCTTCAACTTCATCGGGTACTACCCGAACATCCCGGACAAGACCCTCTTCGGGCTGCCGATCTTCACCTGGGTGACGCCCTCGCAGAGCGCCACCTGCACCGCGGAGTGATGCGATAGATGTCGTCGCGGAGAGAGGAATTCGAGCGCCTCTCTCCTCGATTGCAACCGCCCTGCGGCGGGGTCGAAGACGGCGGGTGCGTGAGGGCGAAATGAGCGAGCAAACAGTCGCCCTACGAGCCACGCACCGACCGTCCCGGCCCCGCCGCAGCGGAGAAGCTGACAGCTGTCAGCTTCTCCCGGAGACGCCTCGGATGAGGTGCTTCTGCGCCACCGCGAAGAGCGCGAGCACCGGGACCGACAGGATCACGTTGCCCGCCATCACCACGTGCCAGCGCACGCCGCTGCCCGGCTCCTTGAGGAGCGCGATGCCGAGCGGGAGCGTCCGAACCGTGTCGTCCGTGGTCATCACGAGCGGCCAGAAGTAGTCCGAGTAGTGGAAGACGAAGCTCACCAGGAAGATCGACACCAGCGTCGGCCTCAGCAGTGGCGCGAGGATCCGGTAGATGATGGTCGGCTCCGATGCGCCATCGAGCCGCGCCGCCTCGATGATCTCGTCGGGCACGCCCAGCAGCGCCTGGCGGACGAGGAAGGTGCCGAGCGCGCTCGCCGCGAAGGGGAGCACGAGCGCGCTGAACGAGTTCGTGAGCGAGACCTTCGAGAACATCAGGAAGACCGAGACGAACGTGACCTGCGCGGGGACGAGCAGGCACGCCACCACCAGCGCGAACGCCGTCTTCTTCCCCACGAAGCGCAGCTTTGCCAGCGCGTAGCCGGCAGGGAGCGCGAGGGCGAGCTGCAGCGCGCCGATGACCGTGGCCACCGCCACCGAGACGAGCAAGTAGCGGCCCACCGGTACCAGCTCGAGCACCTCCCGGTACGCGCCGAGCTGCGGGCTCTTCGGCAGCGCCGTCGGGTCCTGGGCGATCTCGCCAAGCGGCTTCAACGAGGTCATCACCATCCAGGCGTACGGCAGCACCCAGATCGCCGCCGCGAACGTCGCGAGGACGGTGGGCAGGAACGCGGGACCTCGCTTCACGCTGCGCGCGCTCCACGCGAGCGCCAGGCCCGGAGCTGGACCGCCGCGAGCACGCACAGCACGCCGAAGTAGACGACCGCGAGCGCGCTCGCCTTCCCCACGCTCAGGTTCATGAAGACCTGCTCGTAGATCGCGTAGACGAAGAGCGTGGTCGCGCGCGCGGGGCCGCCGCCGGTCATGATCCGCACCACATCGAAGGCCTGGAAGCTGACGATCAGGCTGGTGGTGGCGACGAAGGCCGCGGTCGGCTTGAGCAACGGCCAGGTCACCCAGCGGAACCGCTGGAGCGCGTTCGCGCCATCGAGCGAGGCTGCCTCGTGCAGCGACTGGGGCACCGCGCGCAGGCCCGCGAGGAACACCACCATCGCGTACCCCGTGATCTTCCAGATCGTCACGCCCGCGAGCGTGATCAGCGCGGCGCGGGGATCGGTGAGGAAGCCGATCCGCGGCAGGTGGAGCGCCCGCAGCACCGAGGCGGCCACCCCGCGGTCCGGATCGAGCAGCAACACCCAGAGCAGCGCCACCGCCACCCAGCTGACGACGTAGGCGCTGAAGATCGCGCCCCGCACGAACGCGAAGAATTGGCCCGGACGATCGAGCAGGAGGGCGAGCGCGAGGCCCAGCACCATCGATCCGGACACGACCAGCACGCTGTAGCCCAGCGTGCGCGCCAGGATGCGTCCGAGCTCGCCGTTCTCGGCGATCGCGGCATAGTTCGCGCCGCCCACGTAAACGGCGTCGGTCAGCATGTCCCAGGCGAACAGGCTCTCGTAGGCGGCGAGGCCGAGCGGCACGAACACGAAGAGCGTCCACGCGGCGAGCGAAGGGCCGAGCATCAGCCACGGATCGACCTTGGCGCGCGGCTTCATGAGGGCCACCGGGAACGTACCATCCGCGTCACGACATGCGCGCGTTTCAGCGGACAAACCGCTAAGAAGGCGCGATGCGATTTCCGCCTCGCGGGGCCCTCGTCCTGGTGGTGCTGCTGGTGATCGGGCTTGCGCGGAGCGCGCGCGCCGACGGGCCGCTGGTGATGGACGAGCCGAAGAGCGGCTTCCGCCTCGACGTCGAGGGTGGCTGCCAGGTTCGCCCCGCCGACGGCGGCGGCGCTGCTTGTCAGAGCTTCGCGGCCTCGGCCCACAAGAGCGACGTGTTCGCGGTGGTCCTCGACGACGCTGGGCTCTTCGCCTACAGCATCGCGGTCTTCGCGGAGCGCGAGCCCGGCAGCGGCGAGGAGCGCGCGCGACGGGTGAGCAAGTCGATGGGCGAGTCCGTGACCGCCTCCCCCACCCGCGTGACGTTAGGTGGCCAGCCGTTCCTGCGTACGCACCTCGCGATGACGAACGGCGCGGCGATCTGCTTCATCACCGCCGACCAGCGGCCCGAGGTGGCGGTGATCATGTTCGCCAGCGACCGCGAGGCGCTCGCTGTCATGGAGCCGAAGGCCGACGCCGCGATGCGCACCGTGCGCCGCACCGGAGCGCCCGTCGTGCCCTGGTCCGCCGACGGCACCGCGCCCCCGAAGCCGATGAGCCGCACCGCCCAGATGCTCATCACGGCCTTCATGGTGCTGGTCTTCGGCCTGCCCGTGGTCCGCTTCCTCCAGCGCGCCATCCGCAACGCCCGCAACGCCAAGCGCCCCTAGTGTCCCCTAGGCACCGCCTGGGGACCCGCAGGAGCGCGTGGACCGTCAGAAAGGGTCCGAAGCCACCGCTGTCTGTCGCCCCGACTCGAGCGGGCGGCGGTGCACGGATCACCCCCCCGCGCAGCGAGACAGCGGACCGCGGCCGGAGGAGGACCGCTCCCCTCCGCAGCCCCCCAACCGCGCAGCGCAGCTACCCGGGGCGCGCGGCGAGGTCACGCGCCTCGGTGAGGACGCTCGACGCGTCGCGGTCGAGCAGGACCGCCTCTTCGAGGCGTGGGTCGACGATGTCACGCTCGATGCGGAAGAGCAGCGGCTCCCACGGCCACGGCTCCACGTTCGCGAGCTGGGTCTGCGCGACCTCGTCGTTCGGGTGCTTGGCGAAGAACCCCTCCGCGCGCATGCGCTCGACGGCGGTGGTGGTGATCGGCAAGTAGCCGGTGCGCGTCGAGAGGTAGGCGGCCTGCTCGGCCTCGCAGAAGAATCGCAGGAAGCGGGCCGCAGCGACCTTCTCCTCGTCCGGCGCCTGCTTCACCACCACGAAGAAGGTGCCGCCGGTCGGCACCGAGGCTCGCACGTCCCGCGGGAGCGGCGCCGCGATCACCGGGAACTTCGCGTTGTCCTCGAGGTAGCGAATGTACGCGGTGCTGGTCCAGATGAACGCCGCGCGCCCGCCCAGAAAGTCCTGGTTCACGACGTTCCACGCGTCGAAGTCGCGACCGGGCGGCGGGCGCATGACCTTCTCGCGGTGCACGAGATCCTGCCAGAGCTTCAAGGCTCGGACGCCGGCCTCGTCGCCCAGCGTGGGACGGCCGTTGCCGTCGAAGACGGAGCCGCCCGCCTGCCCCACGAGCGCCACCCAGAACCACCACGAGATCGGCACCTCGTGGCCCCAGCGCTCGCCCGGGCGCGTGAGCGCCTTCGCGGTCTCGCGGAGCTCGGTCCACGTGGTCGGTGGCCTCAGGCCGGCCTTCGCGAAGATCTCGCCGTTGCAGTACATGAGCGGCGTCGAGCGGTTCAACGGGATGCCGTGCAACGACCGCGCGTCGCCGCCGCGGAAGCCGCCGGCCTGCGCGAGCGGAGCCACGAGCGGCAGCTCGCGCATCCCCGGATAGCCCTCGAGCGGCTCGAGCGTCGCGGCGCGCGCCAGGTAGGGCACGACCTCCGCGACCACGTGGGTCAGCGCCGGCGCGGCCTTCGCGGCGATCGCGGTGCGCAGCTTGGCCAGCGACTCGAAGTAGTCGCCCTGGTAGACGGGCTCGACGTGGACCTCGTCCTGCGACGCGTGGAACCGCCTCACGATCTCGAGCAGCACCTCGCGGTTGCGCCCCCCGAGCGAGTACCAGAGCCGTAGCCGCACGCGCCCGCGGTCGTCGCGCAGAGCTCGCTTGCAACCCGCCAGGCCGCCGAGCGCGGCCAGGGAACCGCCGAGCGTGAACGCGCGCCGCGTGAGGGTCATGCGAGGCGCGCGCCCGCGTCGTCGGCGGCGAAGAGATGCATGCGCTCTGGATCGATTCGCAGGTGCACCACCGCGCCCGCAGGCCGCGGGTCGAAGCCGGGCGTGCGGACGCGCAGCTCGACGGCGCCCGCGCGCAGCACGAGGTGCGTCTCGGCGCCGAGCGGCTCGGACACCGCGACCTCGAAGCGCGCGCTTCCCACGTCGCCTTCCTTCGCGAGATGCACGTCCTCGGGGCGCACCCCGACCACCACCGCGCCCGCGGCCCGCGCGCGGTTCGGCACGCGGAACGGACCGCAGGTGATGACCTCGCCCGAGGCCGCCCCGGTGATCAGGTTCATGCGCGGCGTACCCAGGAACGTGGCGACGAAGCTGGTCGCCGGCGCCTCGTAGATGGTGCGGGGCGGCGCGATCTGGAGCACCCTCCCCTTCTTCAGCACGCAGATCCGATCGGCGAGCGTCATCGCCTCGACCTGGTCGTGCGTCACGTAGATCGCCGTGACGCCGAGCTCCCGTACCAGGGCGCCGATCTCGATGCGCAGGTCCTGACGGAGCGCGGCGTCGAGGTTCGACAGCGGCTCGTCGAAGAGGAACACGCGCGGGCGGCGCACGATCGCTCGCCCCATCGCCACGCGCTGCCGTTCGCCGCCGGAGAGCTCCGAGGGGAGGCGGTCCATCAGCGCCTCGAGGTGGAGCATCGCCGCGGCCTCGTCGGCGCGCTTCCTCCGCTCCGCGGGCGAGGCCTTCCGCATCTTCAGCGGGAACTCGATGTTCTCGCGCACCGTCATCTGCGGGTAGAGCGCGTAGCCCTGGAAGACCATGGCCACGTCGCGGTCCTGCGGCGGCACGCCCTTCATCGACCTGCCGCCGATGCGTACGTCACCGCCGTCGGTGTCCTCGAGGCCGGCGATGATGCGCAGCGTCGTCGACTTGCCGCAGCCCGACGGGCCGACCACGACCAGCAGCTCCCCCTTCTTGACCGCGATCGAGATCTCGGCGAGCGCCGCGGGCAGCAGCTCCCCGCTCGCGGCCCGGGCGGGGCGCCCGCTCTCGTCCTCGAAGCGCTTCGACACGCGATCGAGCTCGACCTCCTTCTCGAGGTCGGGCTCGATCATCGCGCCCTCCTCAAGAGCCGCCTTCCCACCACGACTTGGCGTACTCGAGGTCCTGGAGGGTATCGAGCTCCATGTAGCCGCCGTGCGTGTCGACGCTCTCGAACGCGCCACCCTTCTCGATCATCCGCTGGAAGAGGTGGATCAGGTAGGCCTTCTGGAACGGCCGATCCCCGAGCGTCGCGCAGTGAGCCTGCGCGTCGTCGTAGGCCTCGATGAGCTCCTGCGCGCCCTTGGGGCTGAACTTCGCGACGCCGATGAACTCGCCCGAAGCCTGCTCGGAGGGGATGACCCGCGAGATGTCGACCACGCGCTTGCCCTCGGCGCGCATCTTCTCCGCGTCGCTCTCGGGGTGGTTGGTGCGGCGCACGTAGCGGCGGCGCCAGTCGGTGTCACAGGCGAGGACCATATCGCCCGCGGAGGCGACGAGGTCCTTCACCACCGAGCCGCGGTACAGGATGTCGGTGTACGACGATACGAAGCCCGCCCCCAGGTGCTCGCGCGCGTACATGAGCGAGGCGAGGATGTTGTTGTTCTCCCAGTCGGTGTTCTCGACGTAGGTGAACTCGGGGTAGCGCGCCTTGAGGACGTCGGCCTTGTAGCCGCAGATGAAGATCACGTCCTTGCGGGAGAAGCCGCCCTCCTTCAGCGAGTCGAGGATCCACTCGAGCATGGGGCGGCCCATGCAGTGGACGAGGGTCTTGGGGATCTCGTCGGTCTGGTGCTCGAGCCTGCTGCCGCGGCCGGCACCGATGAGAACGGGACGCATGGTCCTTCTCTTCTACTGCCCCGCCCGACAACCCTCAAGGGCGCGCTACGCTCTTGTGCGTGACCCTGACGATCGGATTCGTGACCGACCTGCACTTCGGACCCGCGGCCTACCACGACGGGAAGCTCCGGAAGCTCACGCAAAACGCCGCGGAGCTCACGCGGGCGGTCGTGCGGACGATGAACGAGGTGATCCGACCCGATCTGCTGGTGAACCTCGGGGACGACATCGAGGACGAGAGCCGCGAGGCCGACCTCGCGCGCTACACCGAGTGCCAGGACATCCTCCGGACCGCGAACGCCGAGCTGATGAACGTCGCCGGCAACCACGACACGGTCCACCTGAACCGCGACGACCTCACGAGGATCTGGCGGCGTGAAGGGCAGCTCTTCTACGCGCTCGATCGCGGCGGCTTCCACCTCGTGGTGCTGCACACCATCGAGCGGAGGGACGTGGATGTGCGCATCCCGCAGGCGCAGCTCGACTGGTTGAAGGACGACCTCGCGCGGACCGCCCTGCCCGTCCTGATCCTCATGCATCATCCCGCCGGCGAGCAGGATCTCTCGGACTCCTTCTGGTTCAAGGGCGTGCCTCAGCTCGCGCTCGTGAAGGAGCGGCAAGAGCTCCGGCAGATCTTCGAGGAGAGCGGCAAGGTGCGCGTGGTGTTCAACGGCCACGTGCACCGCAACCACCTCGACGTGATCCGCGGCATCCCCTACGTCACGATCCAGAGCCTCGTCGAGAACCTCGACGAGGACGCGCCGGGCCGCCCCGCCGCGGCCCATGCGTTCGCGCGCTTCGAGGGCTCGCGCTGCACCGTGCGCGTGCTCGGGAACGATCCCGCGCGATACCAGCTCGAGCTCTGAGGGAGCTCACGGCGCGCCGCAGGCGAGCCACTCTGCGAGCTTCTCGCGCTCCTCGGCCGGAGGATCGTCGGGGCCGGGCGGCATCGTGACGTTGTCCGCCGCGGCGCGCGAGAAGATGCGCTCCTTCTGGGCGCGCACCGCAGCGAGCGTGCCGAAGTCGTAGCCGTCGGGCGCGCCCTTGCGGCCACCGTCCCCCTGGCCATGGCAGGTCTGGCAGCTCTGCCCCATGAAGGCGGCTCCGAACGTCTCGTAGGTGAGCCTCGTGCCGCCGGGAGGGCACGGGTACTCGGCGAGCGTCGTCTCGGTCTTGCACGCGGTCGTCCCCAGGAGCACGGCGAGCGCCACCATCAGGGAAAGTTGTAGTCTGCACATGGTCAGAGCCCCAGGTTGACGCCGAGCCAGAGCGCGCCGCCAGCGTAGATCTTCGGGCCGCGCGGATCGGGAAACCACATGCCGGAGGTGTCGATACCGAGCGTCACCTCGATGCCGCTCTTCGTCCTCTGGATCGGGTAGTCGACGCCGACGCTCGAGCCGAAGCCGGCGCGGTGGCGGATGCCGTCGCCCACGCCGAACACCGTGCCGTAGGGATCCGCACGCACCCCCGGCGCAGGCTCCTCGTGCTGGTGCACGGCGGCGAGGCGCAGGTAAGGGCGCGCCGCGCCGAGCCGCCCGTAGATCGTGCCGCCGACCGAGAGATACGTGATGACGCGCTGGTCGACGGTGCCGTAACCGAGCCTCCCGGTGCTGTCGATCGCCACGCGGTCGGCGAACCGGTAGCCCACCTTGAGGGCCTGGCCGAAGCTGCCGTCCCCGCGCCACGAAGACGCGTAGGCCCCTGGGCCGCCGGCGAGCTGGATCTCTCCCGCACGCGCCAGCGCAGGAAAGGTGAGAAGAGCAGTGACACAGGAAGCCGCAAGGCCACGCGCGAGCGCGCGGCGGTTCGAAGGGCTCATGCTCGTGGGTGGAGCGACCCCGCGCGGATTATGAGCCTACTTGAACTGACGGGGGCCGTGGCTCGCCGCCGGCGCCCAGTTACCGCCGACATGGGGCGTCTGCCCTGGAGCGGCGGTGCGGCCTGCGCCCTCCCAGCCCGACGCCGCCCACGCGGGAGGGCTCCCGCCGTTGTTGCGCGCGTTGCTGTCGACCCGACCGCCGCCGCCGTTCGACCCGCCGTAGCCGAAGCCGCCGTAGCCGCCGTAGACCGCGGGTGCGCCCATGACGGTGATGTTGTTGTTCACGACCACGTTCGGACCGCCGGCGCCCTGCTGCTGGCGCGGCGCGGGCGCGGCATAGATCGGCTCGAC
>JAYTBL010000340.1:0-4579 GCA_043736975.1 Polyangiaceae bacterium | reverse complement strand
GCCCTCTTGGTGTTCAGCCTGCTCCTCACGAAGAATAAGCAACGTTGATTCGCCAGGAGTTGGCGTCAATGCAACGAGTCGAGATAGGCAAAGAACGCGTTCAGGACGTGAGCGGCCTGACTCTCATGCGATAGCGTGGCCGACGCGGGAATGTGCTCAGCCCTTGGTCCGGCGCGATGTGGTTTTTGTACGTAGCTTCCCGTCTGGTGCCGTCGTTTCCCGTCGTCCTTTTTCACATGGCGTTTCGTTCCGCGCTTGCCCGCTAGCCTTTCGTGAACGACCGCGACGGTTTAAGTCCCTTCCTTCGCACAACAGTTCCGACGACTCAGGCGAAAAGCGGGCCAATCGTTGGGCCACTGAGGCCGCCGAAGCGCGCAGATCGGTGCAGTCTGCAGCGACAGCCGAGGGTCTCGAGCAGGTCGACGACAGCGCCGCTCGCGCGCCGTGCGCTCGCTGCTCTCCGCCGGCCTCGCGGTGCAAGCGCGTCCGCTCGTTGACGAGCTCGTCGCGCTCGTCGGTCTTCGGTCCGACATCGCCGCTCTCCGCTCCGGCGTCGCTCACCGTGCGGAGACGAGGAAGGGCTTCACCGATGGGCGGCAGCCATTTCCGCCTCGAAGCATACTGCTTAGCCTACGAGCGGGCCCTCAGAGATTCTCGACGCTCTTGAGCATCTCGGACACGAAGTTCACGCGCGGGCGGATCAGGTTCGCGCGCAGGACCCCGGGCGGGCGACGGATCGTGAAGCCGTAGGCGCTGTTGACGTCGCCCGGCAGCTCGTCGCCCGGGAAGGACACCACCTGGTCGCCGCCGACGGTCCGCAGCTCGGTGTAGTCCTTCGTCACGGTGGTGGAAGGCGACGGCGCCTGCGCCCAGGCCGTCGCGGAGAGGGCGAGCGCGCAGAGCGCGGCCGCAGAAACAAGCCCGATCTTCATCGATTTCCCTTTCTGGGACCCTTTTCAGGGTGCTTTGAACAGCGAAGGCCTGCGCAGCGTCCAACCGAGCGGTGCGCGCCCCTCTCCATGGAACGCTTGCCGCCGCAGCGAGCTTGGGAGAAAACAAGGGGAACCCCTTGGAGGATCGATGAACACCCGAAACCTACTTAGCGTGATTGCTTTCGGGGGCGTCGTCGCCCTCGTGGCGTGCTCCAGCAGCGAGGAAGACAAGTTCGCTTCCTCGGATACGTTCTGCAGCTCGAAGGCGGAGGCCGAGTGCAACGGCTTCCAGGGCGACCGGTGCGCCGTTCCCGTCGAGTCGTGCAAGACGAAGCGAACGACCGTCTGCAAGAGCGGCGTCGTCTCGGCACTTGGCCAGGGCCGCACATACAAGTCGGGGTCGGTCCAGGATTGCCTCGACGCGATCAGCAGGAACTATCCCAAGACCGGCAGTCAGCCGACCCCGACCGCGGAGGCGGAGGCTGCCGCCGTCTGTGACCGCGTTCTCGGCGGCTCCAAGAAGGAACTCGAGAAATGCGCCAACACCTACGAGTGCGATGGCGCGCTGGTATGTGACAAGGGCATCTGCGCGCCCGAGGAGAAGGTCGCGGTCAACAAGCAGTGCAACAACGCCGGACAGGTCTGCGAGGCGGGCAGCTTTTGCCAGCAGCAAGGCGCGACCAAGGCCTGTATCGCGAAGGGCGCCCTCGGTGGCTCTTGCGCTCCCGACGCCCCCTGCGTCGAGACCCTGCGCTGTCTGACGAACCGCTGCGTCGAGCGCGTTTCCACCGGGCAGCGGTGTGACAACGACAGCGAGTGTGCAGCCACCGCCTCCTACTGCGATGCGGTCGAGAAGAAGTGCCGCCCGCGGTACGAGTCCTCGTCCGCCGCCTGCAAGGAGTTCGCGAACTGAGCGATACCGAGCCTGCGAGGGCTCGAGCCGAGCGCGCCTGACCAGACAAACGAAAAACGTCGGTAGCTCCTGCGAGCTACCGACGTTCTTCGTTTCGTCTCTCGGTCGGCCGACGGGTCGGCTGACCGGAGACTCCGCCGCTACTTCTTGGGGGCGGGATCGGTGATCGTGAACTCGACGCGGCGGTTCTTGACGCGACCACCGGCGTCCGAGTTGTCGCCGATCGGCTTGGTGATGCCGAAGCCCTTCGACAAGAGACGCTTGGCGTCGACGCCGCGCTCGACGAGGCCCTTCATGACGGCCTTCGCGCGGTCGTCCGAGAGCTTCATGTTGACGGCGGCATCGCCGTCCGCGCTGGTGTGACCCTCGACAAGGACCTTCTTGATCTTGTCGTTGTCCTTCATCGCCTTCGCGATCTCGTCCATCAGCGTGAACGACTCCGTCTTGATGACGGCGTTGCCCTTGTCGAACTGGATCTGCTCTTTGATCTCGATCTTCGTATCGGTCACGTTGACGCGACCAATCGACTTGACGGGCTCCGGCGGGGGCGGCGGGGTGACCGGCGCCGGCGGGGGCGGCGGGGGCTCCGGGGCGGGCGGCGGCGGCGGAGGCGCAGCCTTCACCTCCGGCGTGCCCACGGACGCCTTCGCGGTGCAACCCGCGCCGAACGTCGCGATCAGTCCCATCGCACAGATACCAAGAATAACGCGCTTCTTCGTCGACATAATCTGAGGCCTCCTCCGCTCCCGCTCGACCGCGCAAGCCGCGCGTGAGGGAGCTATACGAAAATCCGATCGACGTATTCCTTGCTTCGATGAACCAAAAAGAATGCGGTCGGACCCCGCGTTTGCACCGGCACGGTAGGTGAAACGAAAGCATTTGCAAAGGGAAAGCCGCGCTTAATTGCGACACCGGGTGCTACCGTGTCAGGGTCATGGCGGAGGACACGCCCGAAACAGCCCTGGTTGCGCGGGTTGCGGCGGCCGTCAGGGGCCACTGGGGCGCCCTCGAAGCTCGCTTGGCGCCTCGGGATTCGCCACGTCCGGCCGGGCCGACGCCGACGCCGACGCCGACGACCGAGGACGGAATGCGGCTGGGCCAGGAGCGCTCGGCGGTCCTCGGCGCGCTGCTCGCGGAGCTGTTCGACGGCGCGACCGCGGCCACCGGCGCGAGGGAGCCCGTGGCCCTCGCGGCGGTCGGGACGTTCGGGCGAGGCGCGGTGGCCCTCCGCTCCGACGTCGACGTCCGGCTCTTGGTGCGACCGGGCGCGAACAACCGCGACGCCGCCTCGCGCCTCGCCGATGCGCTGCTCTATCCGCTCTGGGACGCCGGCCTCTCCGTCGGTCACCAGGTGGTCGACACTTCGGAGGCCCTCGAGCTCGCGCAGACCGATCTCGCGACCGCCACCTCGCTGCTCGACCTTCGGCTCATCGCGGGCGACGGCTCGATCCTCGCCGAGATCGAGGAGCGCGCGTACGCCGGCCTCTTCAGCGAGGGCCAGCTCGCACGCTTCGTGGAGCGCCTCGAGGAGGAGGCCGCCGCGCGGCACGCGCGCTTCGGCGGCTCGCTCTATCTGCTCGAGCCCGAGGTGAAGGCCGGCGCCGGTGGCCTCCGCGATCTCGACATCGGTCGCTGGGCGGCGCGCGCGCGCTACCGCACCGGCGACGCGACCGGCTGTGGTATGTGGGCCGAGCTGGTGCGCGTGGGCGTGCTCGTGCCGCGCGAGGCGCAGCAGATAGCGCGCGCCGAGGAGTTCCTTTGGCGCGTGCGCAACCGGCTCCACCAGCGCGCCGGCCGGAAGAGCGACCGGCTCACCTTCGATCAGCAGGAGTCGATCGCGCTCGAGATGGACTACGCGGGTGTCGTCGCGGCGCGCGCCGGACCGCCGGGCCACGGCAACGGCGCCACCGGCGAGGCCGCCGCCATCGACGCCGAGTACGAGCAGCGCGCCGCCGCGGCCGAGCGCTTCATGCAGGACTACTTCGGCCATGCGCGTGTCGTCTCGCGCGCCCGCGAGTCGCTCCTGGTGCGCGCCACGCCGCCCAAGCGCCGCGGCAAGCCGCTCGAGAGCGATCTCGGCGGCGGCATCAAGCTGTTCGACGGGCACGTCACCGTCGACTCCGCCGCGCTGGCCGCCGACCCCGCGCTCGCGCTCCGCGCCTACGCCGCGTGCGTGCAGAAGAAGGCGCCCATCCTGGCCTACGCGCGGGACGTCATCGCGCGCGCCGCCGCCGATGCTGACTGGGCCGCGTCGCTCCGCGCGTCCCCCGAGGCGGCGCGGCTGTTCGTCGAGCTGCTCTGCACCGTGCCCGAGGTCCCGCTGAAGCGCGGCTCGATCGCCGGCGAGCTGCACGAGGTCGGTCTCCTGCTCGCGATGATCCCCGAGTTCGCGCCGGTCACCGGGCGCGTCCACCACGACGTCTACCACGTGTACACAGTCGACGTTCACTCGGTGGCCGCGGTCGATGCGCTGCGCGCGCTGTGCCGCGGAGAGAACGCGCACGACCGTCCGCTCGCGAGCCGCCTCGCCGCCGAGATCGCGCGGCCCGCGCCGCTCTTCCTCGCCACGCTCCTCCACGACGTGGGTAAGGGTTACCCGGACGCGAGCGGCTCACGGAAGAACCACTCCCTCACCGGCGCCGATCTCTGCGACACGATCCTCCCGCGCCTCGGCGTGTCGGTGGAGGAGGCCGCGGAGGTTCGCGCGCTGGTGCGCGATCACCTGCTCATGTAC
>JAYTBL010000339.1:0-4581 GCA_043736975.1 Polyangiaceae bacterium | reverse complement strand
TACCTCGGATGTCGCCGAGCAGTGGCCGGTCGCCCCAGACGCCGTGCCCGTCATCGTCGAGATCCGGATACCGCGTGGTGACCTCCTTGACAAAATCGACGAGCAACGGGAGCGGTTCCCACCCCCTCTCGCCGCGAAGTCGTTCGAGCTCGTCGCGCGCGTCCTCGTCATTGGCGGGCCTCGGGAACGGCCAGAACGCGAGGTACGGCATTGGCAATCCTCTTAGCGGAGAAGCGTGGAGAGCTTGGCGAGGCCCTGCTCGAAGCGGTCGCGTGGCTGGGTGGCCCAGGAGAGGCGGAAGCCGTTCTCCACGCCGAAGAACGTGCCCGCGCCGACCAGGACGCCGTGATCGGTCGCCCAGCCCTCGATGCGCGGCAGGAGATCGCCTGCGCCCTCGATCGTGACGAAGCCGAAGAGACCCGAGGTCGGTGCGCTCCAGCGCGCGTCGGGGAGCGTCCTCGCCCATTGCTCGGCGATCACGCGCTTGCCCGCGAGCTGCTCCCGCGAGCGCGCGGCGAGGCGGCCGATGTGGCGCGTCGCGACCGCGCCCCGAGCGGCATGGGCGAGCGGCAGGTGCCCCGCGGTGGCCACGACGGCCGCGATCGCCCGCGTCGCGATCTCCGGCGGTCCCAGCACCCAGCCGATTCGGTGCATGCCGAGGCCGTAGCACTTGGTGAGGCTGCCCACCGCGACCACGTTTGCGCCCAGCTTGCGCGCGCTCTCGCGGAACACGCCGTCCTCGGGGAGGTCGTCGAGCGGAGCGTAGACCTCGTCGACGAGGAGGTAGGCGCCGCGCGCCTCGGCGATCGCCGCGAGCTCGCGGAGCGTCGCGTCGGGCACGTTCACGCCCGTCGGGTTGTGGTGGTTCGTGACCACGATCACGCGTGTGCGCGGCGTGACGGCGGCGGCGACGCGCTCCGGCATCACCGCGAAGCCGTCCTCCGCGCGTCGCTCGTAGGTGCGCACCGTCGCGCCGAGGCCCTGCGCGGTGTTGGTGAGCGGCTCGTAGCCCGGGGTCTCGAGGAGCACCTCGTCGCCCGGCGAGAGCATCGCGGCGTAGGCGAGGAAGGCCGCGTGCGAGGTGCCGAGCGCCGGCACCACGTCGCCGATCGGCACGTCGTTGTAGACGGCAAGCGCCTCGCGAAACGCGTCGTACGCCGCGTGATCGTCGAGCGCCGGCTCCGGCACGCCGAGGTCGGTCCACGCCGCGTTCGGGACGCCGCTCGACGCGAGATCGAGCGGCACCCTGCCGTAAAACTTCGTGGCCCACGCGATGTAGCGGACGGGGGCGAACATGGCGGCGCTACTTCTTCGTCACGCTGAAGGTCGCGGTGCGCACCACCGCGGCGGTGAACTCCGAGAGCTTCATGGTGCCGTCGATCTTGTCGCCGGCGACGGTCGCGAGGAGCGTGCCGGTGAGGCCGTCGTCGCTGGAATCCTTGCGGCGGACCGTGGCGGCGAGGGTCTGGCCATCGCTCCTGCCCTCGATGACGGCGGCGCCGAGCGGGCCGCCTTCGCTGCTGCCCGTGACGCGGCCCGCGGCGTCGATGGCGAGCGAGAGCTCGCCCTCACCGAGCAGCTTGGTGTCTTCGTTCTTCCACTTCACCGACGCCCAGTCCTTCGCCTCGGGCACGTACATCGTGCCGGCGGCGACGGTGTACTTGCCCTTGAAGGCCGCCGCGCCGCCCGTGGTCGCCCCCGCGGTCGCCCCCGCGGCATCGCCGCCATCCGTGGAGCTGGCGGTGGGGCTCGGCGCGGGGCCGGTCTCGCCCTTGCCCTCGTCGGTCTTCTTCGGACAGCCGGTGAGGATCAGCAACGTCAGCCCGAGTCCGATCGCGCGCAGCGTCGTCATGCGTTTGCTCCGCTCCTCGCGCGTCCGGTGATCCGTACCGCCATCTCGCCTTCGAGCATCACGAGCTCACCCCTCGCGATCTCCACGCCGCCGACGCGCAGCACCGCGCCGTCGCCGATCTTGCGGCCGAGCGCGACGATGTCCCCGGTGCCGAGCGCCGCCCAGTCGCGCGCCGTCATCTCGACGGTACCGAGCTCGACCCGCACCACGACCGGCGCATCCTCGAGGACCTCGACCGTCGTAGCCTCTGAAGATCGATCCTCGGCGGACATGGCTTGCTCCCAGGGGTGACTCTCGAGCAGACCTCGTACCACGAGCTGCCCGCCTGCGGCGAGATCGGCCGCGAGCCCGCGTTCGCCGCGTGGCGGCACGAGCGCGACCGGGCCCAGCAGCGCGCCCGAGTCATCGGGCGCGAGGCGGAGGTTGGTGGGGAGAAACGCGTCGCCGAGCGCGAGCGCGGCGAGCTCCCCGCGCGTCGCGAGCGTGGTGGTGATGACGACCGGCAGCGCCAGCGGCGCGTCACCGAGCGCGAGGAGGTCGTGGCGCGTGAACGTCGCGGCGCTCGCGCTCCCGCCCGCGGCGTCGGGGACGCTGACTCGCGCCTCGAAGGCCTCGCCGCCCACGATGACGGTCAGCCACGCGGTCGTCACCTCGATCGCGGCGCCCACGAGATCGCGCGCGAGCGCCGCGCCCGGGCCGGCCGCGATCACCTTGAGAGTGCTGCCGGCATGGGCGCGCCGCAGCGTCGCCGCGATCACTGCGGCGAACGAACCGGCCAGCTGGGGGGTGGCGATGCGCGAGGCATCGGTGATCTTGGGCGCGCGCTGGCGGAGGGCCTTCGCGGTGAGCGCGGCGCCCAGCGCGCCATCGACCTCGACGAGCAGCCGGCGCGCCGTGCTGCGCTCGCCGGAGGGCGCGAGGAGGACGCCGATCGCGTCGTCGGCGCCGCGCGGCGGTTCGGCGGGGCGGATGCGACCGACACGGATCTCGACGCGGTCGTCCACGAGCTCGCCCAGCGCGCCCGCCACCGCTTCGAGGCGAACCACGTCGCGCGCGATGTTGCGCAAGCGGGCCGCGGCGACGACGTCGGCGCGCGTGAGCGCCTCCAGCGACGCGTAGGGGAACGGCCGCGCGTCGGTCACGGCTTCTCGTACGCGAGCGTCCAGTGGCGATCGCTGGTCATCGCGACCCCGGAGGCCGGGATCCCGAGCGGGGCCATCAGGGCGGCGACCTCGGCGACGGTCAGCGCGGCGCAGAGCGACGCGCGAAAGAGCGCGCGCTGGTGCTCGAAAGACGTGATCCGCGCGGGATCGGCGGGCGGGCTCCCTCCGTAAATCGCGACCAGGCGATCGATCTCGGCGTCGCTCGCGGGCCGATGGAGATCGCGCACGAACAGGAAGCCACCCGGTGCGGTGACCCGCCACATCTCCGCGAAGCACCGCGCCGGCTCGGGGATGTGATGGATGATCGAGTTCGAGATGCACGCGCCGAACGCGCCGTCCTCGAACGGGGTGCGCTTGGCGTCGACCTTCTCGAGGAGTATGCGGTCGCCGAGCTTCGCGTGCGCGACGTTGCGCTCTGCGAGGGCGAGCATGTTCTCGGCCAGATCGATGGCGACGACCGTGAAGCCCGCGGCGCGGCCGCACAGCGCGATGGGGATCTGCGCGGTGCCGGTGCCGAAGTCGACGACCCGCGGATGGCGCTCGCCGAGCGTCCTCGCGAAGAGGAGGAGATCTTCGCAGAACCGCGCGTTCACCGCCGCGTGATCCATCGCGTCGTAGTCACGGGCCTCGTCGGGCGTGTCCATGACCTCCGGCTCGAGCACTCGCGGCAGCATCGGACCCGCACGATCGCGCGGCCCCGGCCCGCTCCGCAAGGATGTTCTCGTGGTAGGCTCCGCTCATGTCTCGGTTCCGCGTCCTGGCGCTGGTGGCGGCCGTGGCGTCGTGCTCGCTGGCGGTCGTGCTGACGTCCTTCGACGCAGCAGGTGACGCGCCCGCAGGTGACGCGCCCAAGCCCGACACGTTCACGACGCTCGTGCGCAGAGGCAAGGAGCGCTACGCGGCGAAGGACTACCCGGGCGCGGCCGACGTATTCAAGAGGGCGGTGCAGACGAGCCCGCGCGATCCGCTGGGCTCCTACCTGCTCGGCGAGGCGCACCTCGCGAGCGCGAACCTCGGCGAGGCGGAGTCCGCGTTCAAGGCCGCCGCCGCCCTCGACGACCCGCAGACGCCGCCAGCGGCGCGCTCGCGCGTGCTGTTCGCCGTCGCTGACTGCTACGAGCGCGAGAAGAAATGGGAGCAGGCGCGCAGCGCGTGGCAAGCCTATGCCGAGCATGCCGCGAAGCTCGCGCCGGACGCCGGCGCGCATCCCGAGAGCGCGGCGGCGCGGCTGAAGGTGCTCGACGAGTGGCTGCGGCTCGAGAAGCAGTCGGAGACGGTGCGCGAGCGCATCGCCGCGGAAAATCGCGACGCCGCGGCGCCTCTCGCCTCGCCTCCGCCGAAGAACTGACGCTCGCTCCGTCGCGGAAGGTTTCGGTGGAGCGCGAAGATGGCGCCTCCACCAAGGGCACGCGGCTGCGCGTGTCTGCCTCCCCGGAGGTCGCGACATGGGCGTTCACGCACCGGGACGGATCGATCGGGGAGGCCTGGGGTGGCGTCGTGGAGGGCTGGGGCGGGCCATCGCGCGGGCGCTGCCGTTGTCGGCACCGCTCGGAGGCGGCCGCAAGG
>JAYTBL010000338.1:0-1716 GCA_043736975.1 Polyangiaceae bacterium | reverse complement strand
CGTACGAGAAGACCTCCGCCGCGCTCCTCCGCAGGATGCGCCGCATGGCGCGCCCCAGCTCGGCAGCGGGGACGAGACGAACGTCGGGGATGCCCCCGCCGAGCGAGATCGGTCCGTCGAGCGGGCGCGACGCGGGTTTGGGCAGCGGCGCGGGCGGCGGCAGCGGGGCGACGCGCGGCGGACCGAGCTCGAAGCCGGAGCGGGCGGCGATCGCCTGTGCGACCGCGGCCTGCGCCGAGAAGCGGCGCGGGGTGACGTCGGGGATCTGCATCGACACGAACGTCCCGCGCGCCTCCTCGCAGGCGATCCAGCCCTCCGCGGTGAGCTCGCGGTACGCGGCGAGCACGGTGTTGCGATGCACCCCGAGCGACAGCGCGAGCGTGCGCGAGCCGGGCAGCGTGTCGCCGGCGCGGAGACGCCCGCGGCGGATGTCGTCGGAGATGGCGCGGGCGATGCGCAGGAAGGTGGGCGCCTTACCGCTCGCGTCCGCCGCGAGGTCGATGGTGACCGTCCAGCTGCTCATCCCCATGGTCTAGCAGATGCTCCAGATCCGGCCCTTTTCGAGGTACCAGCTGCTCGGGAGGCCGCTCAGAAAGTGCCGACCAGCCCTAGCCCTGCGCTGTCACGACCCACGATCGGGAAGAGCAGCGGCTTCGAGACCGCCGCCGACGACTTCGCGCTCGGCGCCGTGAGAATCAGCGTGATCCCCGCGCCGATCAGCACGACCGCGCCGATGCCGCTGATGATGGCGCCGGTCTCGTTGCGATTCGCAGCGCGCTTTTGCGACGCGGCCGAGTCGGAGAAGCTCTTCTTGTTCGCGGTGTCGGTGAGGAAGGTGCCGGAGCCGGCGACCGGATTGATCTTCGCGGCCTCGGCCGTGTTCGAGACGCTCTTGTCGTCCTCCTTGACCGCGATCACCTCGAGGATGACCGCCGCGCCCGCCGCCGCGATACCCGCGCCGCCCGCGATGTAACCGATGAGGCGCTGCGTGCTGCCGTCCCTCGTGGGCTGCGGCGGCGCGTAGTCACCACCACCACCCGGCGGCGGGACGGGCTTCACGTCCGCCGGCGCGTCGACCAGCGCAGGCACGTCGACCTTGTCGACGCCGGGCCCCGCGGCGACGTGCACGGTCTGCTTCCACGGCGTCTTGCCCTTCGCCTCAACCTCGATCACGTAGTCACCAGGATCGATCGGCACGTCGCTGCCGAGCGTCGCGACCGGCATCGCCTGACCGTTGCGCGTGACGGTGAGGCCCTCCGGGAGCGGCGGCTTCACCGAGACATTGAGCTTGTGCAGCTTGGGCTCGATCTTCGCGGCCTCGGCGCGCGCGAGCTCGGCGCGCTCCTTTTGACCGCGCTGCTCGGAGAGCCCGGCCGCGGTGCGGTACCAACCCCAGGCCGTCGCCAGCTTGCCCTGCTTCTCGCTGCACAGCGCGAGGTTGATCTCGGTCCCCGGCGATGGGTCGGCCTCGTTCGATCCTGCGAAGGCATCGCAAGCCTCCTTGAACTTGTTGGCCTTCATCGCCTCGAGGCCCTGACGAAACAGGTGCTCGGCGGTCGAGGTGTCGCCTCCGAACGCGAGGCTGGTTGAGGTCATCGTGACCGCAAGCGCGCCTGCGCCGAGGGTCCGGCTGAGAGATCGCATCCCGGCGAGTCATAGCATAGTGAGGCGCCGCTCCTCACTTCGAGAGGTCGAGCTTCAGCGCTCGTTCTGCTG
>JAYTBL010000337.1:0-4582 GCA_043736975.1 Polyangiaceae bacterium | reverse complement strand
CTTCTTGCCGGGCATGAGGAGTCGGACGTCCACCCCCTCGCTGGCCTTGCGCTTGAGCATCTCGAGGATCGCGTCCGAGGGGACGAAGTAGGCGTTGGCGATCCACAGGCGCCGCTTCGCCGCCTGGACGACGAGCTGAACCAGGCGCTCGGCGCGCGTGAGCACCGGCGACACGGTGCTCGCGACGAACGCCGCGGAGGCGGGGCCCGCGGCCTCTTGGGCGGGGAACGCCGCCGCCGGGAAGAGCGCGCCGCCGGCCTCCATCCAGTTCTCGGCGATGGCCTGCTGCGCCTCGGCGACCGCCGGTCCGGTGAAGCGGACGTTCGCGTCGCGCCAGCCGTCGTTGGTGACCCCGTCTCCCAGCCAGCTGTCGCGGATCCCGAAGCCGCCGGTGATGGCCACGCGGCCGTCGATCACCACCACCTTGCGGTGGTTGCGCGCGAGCTTGTCACCGTTGCCAGGGAGCGGGCGGAAGACGCGGACCTCGCAGCCCGCCGCCGCCAGCGCAGGCTGCACGTCCTTCTTGAAGTCGGGGCTGCCGAAGTCGTCGATGACGATCCGGCAGGCTACGCCCGTCTTCGCGCGCTCGGTGATGGCCGCCACGATGCGGTCCGAGGCCGCGCCCTTCTCCCAGATGTAGAGCAGCACGTGGATGCTGCTCTGCGCCTTGCGGATCTCCTGATCGAGGCCGTCGAACACCGCGCCGTTCGAGAGCAGCGTCAGATCATGACCGGGCCGCAGCTGGACCCCGAGCGCCTGCTGCAGCGCCGAGGCGAAGGGCGCTCCCTGGGACGGGATCGCGACCCGGAGCTCGAAGGGCTTGCTCGCCTCGTCACGCTTGCAACCTCCGCTCGCTCCGGCCGCGCCGAGGAGGAGGACCGCGGCGGCGCACGTCGAGAGGGCACGAGGCGAGCGGATCATGTCTACCGCTTTGCAACGCTCGCGCCAGCAGCGACCCGCGTGGAGTGCGCGAATTACGCTCGAGCACCGCGCGCGAGGGAGCCACCTCGCCGCGCATCGCGCTCCCGGTGTGGCAGTGCTGTACAGGTCACGCGGCGCGGCGCTTCACAGCGGCGTCGCGATCGCGATGCCGGTCACGAGCACCGCGAGCGATCCGCCGGCCTCCCAGCGGGCCGCCTCCTCCTCGATGATCGCCACCAGGCGGTCCGTCGAGCGCCAGTCGTCGACCGAGATCCGGAGGAAATCGAGGCTGCGGTCGCACCCGCCGATGCCGATGCCCGTCGCCATGATGCCCTCGGCGGCGGCGCGCTGGGCGACGGCGCTCCCGAAGGCGTCGAAGAAGATCCCGCAGGATCGCTCGGCGGGGAGGGCGGGGGCGCCGCACTTGCGGCCGACCAGGGCGTCGCGCTCCAGCGCTCCCACCTCACGCGAGGAGAGGGGCGCGAACCGCGCGCCCTCCGGACACTTCACGCAGCCCTCACCCAGGGTGAGCGGTCGTGGTCCCCGGAGCCTGATCTCGATCGCGTGGGCATCCGGTGCCTCGGCGCAGCGCCTGGGGACGGCCACGGTCGCCGTGCCGCCCCTGGTGAAGTCGCCCGGCGCTCCCTTGATCGGCATCCGCCGACCGGCGCTGGGAGAGGCCGGTGAGTTCGGGGCGCCGCCCTCGTGGGGCTCGCACGCCGGAAGCAACGAAGCGAGGGAGAGGAGGAGAAAAGAGGAAGCGAAGAGAAGTCTGCGTGACGTCATTGTGGGCCCGGCGAACGTACCGCAGCGCGCCGGCCTTACACCTCACTTCGCCATCATCGCCGCCAGGTCGAACATTTTTCCCGAGATGGGCTCGACGTCGGCGCCGCGCGAGGTCTGCGCGACCGCCTGGAAGCCGGCCTTGACGAAGCGGTCGCGCTTCATCCAGAAGGTGTTCTGCACGTCGGCGCTCACGTCCATGCCGACCTCGAGGTTGCGGGCGGGGATGGTGCCGAGGATGGCGTAGGCGGCGGCCTGCTCCGCGAAGAGGCGGTGCTTGCTGTTGCCAAAGCCCACCGCGTCGTCGGCGGCGGCCACCAGGTCGTTGACGAGCGCGACGGCGAGGAGCGCGCGCTGGTGGCTCATCGACTCGATGCGGAGGCGCTTGTCGTCGTCGAGGAACTGCTTCATGCGGTCCGTGCCGTCGGCGTTCGCGACGTCGCTCACGTCGAAGCGGATGCCGATGGGGAGCTTCACGTAGGGCTTGCTGCCGAGCACGCTGGGGAGATCGTTCGACTCCAGCGAGGCGAGCGCGGCGTAGCGCTTCTGGAAGCGGGTCAGCGCGGCGCTCATCGCGGTGGCGGCCTGCTTGGTGGTGGCCTCGTCGACCGAGGAGCCGCCGTCGATGCCGACGCGCGCCCCCGCGACCACGCCCAGGTAGCGGCTCACGATGTCCTGGAAGGCGTCGCCGTCGGCCCCGGCGAGCTTGCCCAGCGCCTTGTCGTCGAGGCGGTAGTCGAGGGCGAACGAGACCTGGGGGCCGTTCGCGGCGTCGATGGCGTGGACCTTCACCATCTGCAGCGTCAGGCGGAGCTCGGCGGCCTTGGCGAGGAGGTCACGGCGGCTCGTCTCCTGGCCGGAGATCTTCGCCTGCGCCTTGAAGGCGTCGACGCCCCGCTTGCGCGCCTCGACCAGGCTGATCTTCGCGCCGTCGATGCTCACCACAGCGGTCTCGTCCTGGAGCAGCTTGACGTTGCAGGCCTCGTCCCAGGTCTCGCGGTCGGTGTTCGGATCGCGCGCGTCTGCGCAGTTGATGCCGATCGCGTCCTGCATCGCGTCGCCGTACTTGGCGAGCGGCGCGAGCGCCTCGGGGCCGGCGAGCATGGCGATCAGGGCGTCGGCGCTGTCGAGGAGGACGTCGTCGTCCATCGACTTGTCGCCGACCACCGCCTGGCCGATGAGGTTCGCCTTGTTGACCGCCTTGTCGGGGCTCGTGCTGTCGAGCGCGGCCGAGGAGAGCGCGGTCAGCTTCTGCCCGTGCGCCATCTGGAACCAGCCGCCGGTCTTCTGGAAGGAGCTCCAGAGGACGCTCTGCACGCCGTCGGGCGTCTGCACCGCGAACGAGCCGTTGTTGTCGACCGCGACGCGGTGGTAGATGCCGATGCCGAACACGTCGGCGCCGAAGCTGCGCATGTTGGTGGTCGAGGCGCGCATCATGTCGAAGTCGAAGCGCACCGCGGGGTCGGCCTTGTCGAGCTCGCGCGAGTAGAGCGCCTGCGCGTAGCGGAGGTCGCCGTGGAGGGCCTGCGCCAGCGCCGCGGGGACCTCGGGCTGATCGAGGTGGAAGCGCATGCGCGCCAGCTGGATGCGGCTGTCGGCGGCGGATTTGGAGGCCTTGACGCTCGTCTTGAGGAAGTCGTTGAGGCGCCTCGTGAGGCCGCGCTTCACGATCCCGCCCAGCGCGCCGCTGAGGCACGCCGCGCCGTCGTCGCAGACGGTGTTGACGCCGAAGCTGCCGTTCAGGCCGATGCTCGCCTCGTCGAGGGTGCCCTCGCTGATCCCGACCTCGACCGCGACCTCGTCCTTCGCGAGGCGCACCAGCTGCACGTCGAGCGTGCCGCTCACGGCGTGCGAGAGGCCCGCCGAGACGGCGATCGAGTAGGCGAAGGGACCGGCGTTCGCGACCAGGATCGGGACGCCCACGCCGAAGTTCGCGGCGAAGGTGCCGGCGCCGCGGAGGGCCACCATCTCGCCCGGCTTCATGGCGCTGATGTTCTCCTTCGACTCGGGGAGGACGAAGCCGCGCATGGCCATGATGGCCTCGCCGTCGGCGCTGAAGAGCTCACCGAGCTTGCTCGAGGGCGTGGCGACGACCACGCGCGTCGTGATCTCCTTGCCCTTCTTGAAGCCGACCGCGACCGAGCTGCGGCTGTCTTCGCCGAAGCCGGCGGCGTCGTGCGACCAGGTGAGGCCGACCGCGCCGCTCAGGCCGAAGCCGGTCTCGACGTAGTACTTGTCCGCGCCCGTCGCGAGGTAGGCGAGGCGCGCGCTGGTGAGCTGCGTCGGGAACTCGTTCTCGCCGAAGTCCTTGGCGAGGCCCGCCTTGATGTCGGCGAGGCTCTTCACCTTCGCATCGGCGGGCAGCACGCTGTTGGTCTCGGCCTGCGCGGCGAAGACCTGCGTCGGCGCGACGGTGATGCCGGCGCTGACGTAGCTCGACTTCACCTTGAGCGCGCTGTTGACCGCCTGCGCGCCGGCGTTCGCGACGATGCGCGAGAGGTTGTCGGTGTTCACCTTGCGGAGATCCGCGAAGCGCTCCTTCAGCCCCTCGGAGGCGGCGCCCTGCGCGGAGTCCGAGTCCTCGGCGGCCGGCGCGCAGCCGGGGAGGGCGGCGGGAGCGAGGAGACCGAGAACGGCAAGACCCTGGAGGAAGGTGCGTCGCATGGTGGTGACCGCCGCTGTTTCACCATTCGTGCCACACCTCTGCCCCCACGAAGTCGCCGCGAAAGGCGGGGGAAAATGGCGATCCACGCGCGCCGCTTCTCACTTGGAGAAGCGCGGCGCTTCTCAGCGACGGAGGACGATGCGCAGCGGCGCGCCGCCCGTGGCGACCACGATCCACGCATCGCTCGCGACGATGCTCGGTGCGACGCCCCGA
>JAYTBL010000336.1:0-10843 GCA_043736975.1 Polyangiaceae bacterium | reverse complement strand
TCGAACGCCGGCGGGGTGTTGGCGGCCGGAGCGACGCCTACCATCGTCCGGCGCATGGCGCGCGCAGAGGTGGTGTCCGGTCGCGGGATGCGCGACGGCCTTTCGCTGTTCGTTCCGTGCCCTTGCGATCCCACTGCCGTTCGCTCGGAGGATATCGCGTCGGGGCCCCGCTGTCGTGCGGATGACCCGCTTTTGGTCGCGCCCTGGGATCCCGGCGATCCAGTCGAACGGGGCTGTGCTCTGCGGCCGGGGCGCGTGTAGTACACTCAGATAGGCCCGCTGTGGACAAGACCGAGCGACGTCAGCAGATCCTCGCCAACGCCCGCGACGTGTTCGCGAAGCGCGGCTACCACGCGGCCAAGATCGACGACATCGTGGCGGCGGCGGGCGTCGCGCGCGGTACGTTCTACCTCTACTTCGAGGACAAACGCGCGATCTTCGAGGAGATCGTGGACGGGACATTCGCGACGCTCGGCGCCGCGGTGATGCGGGTGGACACCGATCATCCGTCGCGCACCGTCGCTAGCCAGATCGAGGAGAACATCCAGCGCATCGTCCATGCGCTGCTCGCCGATCGCGCCACCACCAAGATCCTCCTCTCCGACGCGGTAGGGCTCGACCCCGCGTTCGATCGCAAGCTGCTCTTCTTCTACGAGCAGATCGGCAAGCTCCTCGAGGAGTCGCTGATCGACGGCCAGGAGCGCGGCATCGTCGCGAGCGGCGATGCGCGCATGTTCGCGATCATGACGCTCGGCGCGATGAAGGAGATCCTCTACCAGGTCGTGATGCACGGCCTCGAGCAGTCCGAGGAGCGCATCGTCGCCGAGATCTTCCGCTTCCTCTCCGCCGGCTACCTACGCATGCCCGCGTGACGCGCTAGTGCTAGACTAGAGCACGTACGCTTTCACGAAGAACCACGCGGTCAGCGCCCACGCGCAGACCAGCACCAGGCGACGGACCTTCTTCGGGTCCACCTTGCGCGCGACCGCAGCCGCCCCGAAGCCGCCGACGATCGAGCCGAGGGCGACCGGCAGCGCGACCGCCACCACCACCTTGTGCGCGGCGAAGAACGCGACGTTCGCGGCGCCGTTGATGAACACGCCGAGCACCGTCTTCAGGCCGTTCATGGAGTGCAGCTGGGTCATGCCCATGAGCGTGAACGTCGCGAGCATGAGGATGCCCATGCCGCCGCCGAAGTAGCCCCCGTACGACGAGATGAGCAGCTGCACGAACGCGCCGGCCGCGAGCGAGAGGTGCCCCGCCTTCCTTCGCCGCGAGAGCCGCGGCCCCGCGGTGAAGACGCCCGCCGCAGCCAGCATGAGCAGCGGAAGGATCTTCGTGAACGTCTCGTCGGAGGTCCGCAGGAGCAGCAGCGCGCCGAGAGCTCCGCCGATCGCGCTCGCGATGCAGAGCACCACGATCGAGCGGCGGTCTTCGGGCAGATCCTTGCGGTACGCGACGGTGCTCGCGATCCCCGCCGGCCAGAGCGCCGCCGCGGTGGTCGCGTTGGCGGCGACCGGCGGAACGCCCACCACCAGCAGCGAAGGGAACACGATGAAGCTGCCGCCGCCCGCAACCGCGTTGATTGCTCCTCCCGCAACGCCGGCGGCGAAGAGGAGCAGGGCGACGAGCATCGCCCATGTCTAGTCGGTCAGTACTCCCAGTGCCACCGTTCCGAAGGCACGGTGCGCCGGAACGCGTACGCGCGGCCGTGCTTCGCGAGCCAAGTGTAGACGCCGCGCGCCGACGTGTTGAGGTCGAGCGCGTGGCCGCTCTGGTGGTTCGAATAGCCGGGCGGCGCGGCGAGGTTGCCGCCGTTGCAGGAGCGCGTCTTGTAGCAGCGGTAGAGATACCGCTGCTGCGCCATCGAACGAAAGCCGCTGTTCACGCGCAGCTGCACGCCCGCACGCCGCGCCGCGGTGCGTATGCGGAGGAATGCACGCGCCGTGTTCACCTCCACGTACTTGCCGTCGATGGTGGTGAGGCAGATCGTGAACGCCTTGCCGCGGCGATAGCCGGTGGCCCTATGACAGGCCTTCATCGCCTCGAGGTCCCCGAGGTCGAGCGCATCGGGCGCGGGCTGGGCAGGTGGCAGCTCGGCCTCCTGCTCGAGGAAAGGCGAGCTGTCCTCGGCCGGCGTGGTGACGGTGTGCGGCGGCGCCGGGTCGGCGGCGAGCATCTCGGGATCGCCGTCGTCGTCGCCGGGCTCCGTCCACGTCGTGCCGGCGGCGCTCTCCTGCGGCGTGATCGCATCGGCGTCGGGCGCGCCGTCGTCGGAAGATGCGCATCCGGCCAGCATGAGGACGACAGCCAGCGGCAGGAGGCGCGCGAAGATTCTTTCCTTCATGGAGCGCGGTCATGAGCACAGGCCTTGCCACGCCCAGGGATCGAGAGCTTACGACGCGTCTCGGCGCCAGACGCGCGGGCCGTCGCGATCGACGCGCGCGCCCTCGCGACGCTCGCGCGAGCCCGCGAGATGACTGGAGGTCTCGCATGCGCAGGGGCCTGCGCGAATCGCGCAGCGGCGGCTCGGGATCGCTCGACGAATCGTCGCGCGCGCGGCACCCGGCGGGAGCTTCACCCAGAGCGTGCCACGGTTCCCGGCATCCCACGCCCAGCGCCCGCCACACGGATCGCGCCGGTCGTCGTGCGCTCGATGCTCGAGCCGTCCCACGCGGTGAAGCGCCGGGGACGTCCGGGGGCGACGCGAGCCCACTGCAGGCCGGGATCGCGCACGAACGACTCCACGTCGGGATCGTCGGCGCTGGCGAGCGTGTCGATGGTGGGCCGCAGGAGCGGGACGATCGCACCGTCGCGCAGGAGGAGCGGCAGCTTCTCGAGCGGCGCCGCGATGGCGAGCGGCGTCCTGCCGTCGGAGTCGTGCGCGGAGGCGTCCCACCAGTCGATCCACGTCCCCGCGGGCGCGACCAACGAGCGCGTCCGCTCGCCGCGCGTGATGACGGGCGCGACCAGCAGATCGTCGCCGAAGAAGTAGACGTCCGAAGGATGAGTGCCGAGCTCGGGATGCACGAGGCCGAGCGGGCGCTGGAGGGGGCTTTCGTCGGTCTTGATCCGCTGCGCGTACGTCCACTCGTAAGGGAAGAGCCGCATGTGGAGCCGCGCGTAGGTGCGGTAGAGATCGACGTCGGCGGTGGTCCTTCCGTTCTCGGGCGTGAACACCCAGGGCGGCTGCGAGGAGCTGTCGCCCACCTGCATCCGCCACGATGCGCAGCACCGCGAGATCGGGCGCGCCGGCTCCCGCGGCAAACGGCGCAACGTCGAGGGTGAAGCCTGCGTCACCTTGGTCGTGGACGGTGAGGCGGGCGCCGAGACCGTCGCCCCAGTCGAGATCACTGCAGGCGATGACGGTGGGTGCAAGCGTCGCCCCCAGGGCCAGGAGGGCCGCGTACGCTCTCACGGACGCGGCCTCGACGCGAAGCGCAGGAAGCTCCCGAGGGTGCGCGCGCCTTCCGGGGCGTCGGCGGCGCGCGAGAGCAGCCACGCCGGATCTCCGCCCTCACCCGCGATGATCTCGGAGCGCGCCTCGAGGTACCCGCGCATCGAGTCACCGTCGAACTCGGGATGGAACTGCACGCACTTGATCGCGGCGCCCACCGAGAACGCGGCGTTCGGCTCGAGATCGGTCTCGGCGAGGCGCCTCGCCCCCGGCGGCAGCTCGACGACCGAGTCGACATGCGTATGGTTCGCACGGAAGCGGTCGCCCAGGCCCTCGAGGATCGGATCGCGCGGGAGGTGAGAGAGCACGCGGACATCGACGGTGCCGATCTCGCGGCCGCGCGGGTTCTTCGCCACGCGGCCGCCGAGCGCCTGCCCGACCATCTGGTGGCCGAAGCAGATCCCGAAGAAGGGCGTCTCGGCGGCGGCGATCGCGCGGATCAGCTCCTCCGACCGCAACATCCACGGCGCGCGCTCGGTCACGCTGCTCGACGACCCGGTCATGATGAACGCGTCGGCGTCGCGGGCGCCGGGCAGCGGCGCGTCGGTGCGGACGTCGTGCTCGTGCCACTCGCCGGTCCAGGCGTCGCCCGCCTCGCGCTGGATCCACGACAGGAACTGGCCGCGGCGGGCCGCGACGGGCGCTGCGGCATCACCCGCACGGAGGACGATCAGCTTCACGGCCGAACGTCTAGCAAACGCGACGCGCCGCTACGAGCCCTGGTCCTGCCTGCGGGCGAGGACCAGCGAATACCCCGCAGGGACGAGCGCGCCCGCGAGGAGCGCGCCGATCGCGATGGCCCCGCCGGTGGTGCCGCCCAGCGTGCCGCACAGCGCCGCGAAGACGCCGCTGCCCACCATCGCGTAGCCGCCCACGCGCTGGGTGCGTGCCCAGTTCTCGTCCGACGTGAGCGTCCACGGCGTGCGAATGCCCATCAGCGCGTTGCGCTTGAGCCGCGGGAGCACGAGCCCCAGTGCCACGTAGAACGCGCCGAGGAAGATCCACAGCACGCGCGCGATCGAGGCGCCGGGCACGATCGCGCGGTAGAGGAGGAGCACGTGCATCGCGACGACGAAGATCGACGTCAGCGCGGCGATCAGCGCTGCCTGGCTCTCACCGAGGCGCTTGCGCTCGGTGGCCGGGAGGATCCGCGGCAAGAAGCGCATGAACGCCCAGAGGCCGAGCGCCATCGCGGGCGCGAAGATCGCGGCCGCGATGCGCGGCATCCACCCGTTGGGCGTGCCCGCGAGATCGAAGTGCGTCGGCACGAGCGACGGCAGCCGCTCGTAGATTGCCGCCGTCAGCACCGCGCCGAGCCCGATGACACCGAGCGAGACCGCATCCATCCTTCGAAGAGCCATTTCGCGACCTCCCGAGAACTGACTTCGGACTTCAGCTGGCCCGACCGCGTGACGGCCGCGGCAATGCGCCGCTCGCGAGCTCGAGGAGCTCGGTGGCGAGGTCCTCGAGCACGTTCGTCTGCAACGTGTAGACGATGCTCGTCCCGCGGCGCTCCGCCCGCACCAGCCCCGCGCTCCGCAGCACCCGGAAGTGATGCGAAAGCGTGGGCTTCGTGAGGTGGAACGCCTCGGCGATCTCCCCGGCGTTCTTCGAGCCGGCGCGCAACATCTTGAGGATCTTGCGGCGGGTGGGATCGCCGAGCGCAGCGAACGCGCTGGGGTCTTGGTCCTTTGCCATGTTCGATGACTCTCTAGTTAGACACTTTTCTAATAATGGCAAGGGGTGCTGCGTTTCGCCACCTTGCCGGCGCGTCGAAACCGTAGGAACTGCAGCGCGATGAGCCCTCGCATCTTCGCGCTGTTCGCCGCGCTGAGCGTGGCGACCGCGGCACGGACCGTCCACGCAGAGACCCCCACGCCCACGGAGAAGGGCGCGCCCGTGGTCTGGCGCGAGGAGTGGCCGCGGTTCCGCGCGGCGGAGATGGCGTTCACGGGGGGCATGGCGCTCAACGTCGCGATGGCGCTCTTCCTCTATCCAGCGCCCAAGAACAACTGGGATGGCCCCATCCTGTTCGACAAACCGATCCGCAACACGTTCACGCTCGCCGACCGCGACGCGCGCAACGTCGCCGCCTCCGTCAGCGACGGCATCTATTACGCGCTCGCCGGCTTCCCGATCATCGACACCGTCGTGGTGGCGAGCGCCGTCCACGGCAACACGGACCTCACCGTCCAGATGCTCGCCATCGATCTCGAGAGCTTCGCGTTCGGTGGCGCGGTCGCCATGAGCGCAGAGAGGGCCGGCCGCCGGCGTCCCATGGCGCGCGTCTGCGACAGCGACCCGAGCTACGACAAGAAGTGCGGGAACGATGACAACCTCAACTCCAGCTTCCTCAGCGGCCACACCACGATCGGCTTCGTGGGCGCCGGGCTGCTCTGCGCGCATCACCTGAACGTCCCGCTCTACGGCGGCGGTGCGGCAGACACCGCCACGTGCATCGCAGGAATGAGCGCCGCGGTCGTCGGCGGTGCGCTGCGAGTGACCACCGACAACCACTACGCGACCGACGTCGTGCTGGGCGCGGGCGTCGGCGTGGTGGCGGGCTACCTGATGCCGGTGCTCCTCCACTACGGGCGATCGGGAGGCGACAAGCGGCCGTCGCTGCTTCCGCATTTCTCGATCCCGAAGGCGGGGGCCTACGCGGTGATGGCGCCGACGTTCGGGACGAACGAGGGGGGGCTCTCGCTCACTGGGGTCTTCTGAGAGCGGAGCGCCGCCTCATCGGCGCTTCGACCATTCCTCGAAGCACTTCACGTGCATCCCTCCCCCGCTCGCGAACCAGTAGATCGGGCTCTCCGCGCGGTACCGCGTTCCGCACTCCACGCACTCGCCGCCGAGCGGCGCGACGATGCGCTCCGGCGGATCGGCGACGCGCTTGACGCCGCGGCCGCTGGAGCGAGAGCGCTTCACCGGCCCCTGGTAGGCGGGCCGACCTGGGTCGCTCTTGGTCCGCGCGCGGGAGAAGCCCCCCGACGAGGACGGCGGCTGCGACAGCACCAGCCGATGTTTGCGTATCAGCTGGACGGCGAGCAGCGCAGCGTTGCGCGCTTCGTGCTCGTTTGGTGACGTCGCTAGCGCGATGAGCTGCTCCACCTTCTCGACGATATTCTTCACGGGCGCCAAGACTAACGGATGCTAGGTTTCGCGCATGATGAGGAGCACGGGCTTGGTCGTCTCCGCGGTCGTGGGTCTGGGCGCGCTGGTCGCGGTGGCGACCACGGCGTGCGGGAGCAGCGGTCCGGACAGCGGATTCGGGAGCGGCGGCGCCAGCGGCGCCAGCGGCGCCAGCGGTGGGGCAAGCGGCGGCGAGACCAGCGGGTCCGGCGGTTTCGGGTCGAGCGGCACGAGCGGTGCGAGCGGTGGCGCCGACAGCGGCAAGGTCGACGAGTGCAAGAAGATGGACATCGTCTTCATCGTCGACAACTCCGGATCGATGGCCCAGGAGCAGACCAACCTGGCGACGAACTTCCCGAAGTTCGTGAAGGTGATCAGCGACTACAAGACGAAGAGCGGTGACCAGCTCGACTTCCGCATCGCGGTCTCGTCGAGCGACGACGAGAAGGACAAGGGAAAGTTCAGCGCCACGCGCGCGCCGAGCGCGCCCAGCGGCTGCACGGCAGGCCCTGCGCGTCCCTGGCTCGAGCGTGGAGACGGCGACATCGGTCCCATGTTCGCGTGCCGCGCCCAGCTGGGCACGAACGGCTCGAACATCGAGCGCCCGCTCGAGAACATGCTGCTAGGCGTCACCACCGCGGTCGCCCAGAACAGCGCGGCGGGGACGAGCTTCATCCGCGAGGACGCGCTCCTTGCGTTCATTCTCCTCACCGACGAGGACGAGGGCAGCGCCGGGGGCAGTGGCGACCTCGCGCGGCCCATGGCCGACTACCCGCCCGCGTTCGACAAGGTGAAGGGCGACCGCGGCCGCTGGGCGGCGTCCGTGATCGCAGGACCGAACCAGTGTTCGTCCCCCGGTCTCGGCAACGCCGCCGAGGCCAAGCGCCTCAAGGCCTTCATCACCGATGTCGGCAAGAACGGCGTCTTCTCCTCGATCTGCACCGGCGATCTCACGACCGGCCTCTCGGAGGCGCTCGCGAAGTTCGATCAGGCCTGCCGCGACTTCCCGACCGGCCCCGTGAAGTGAGCGGGCGCCGCGCGCGGTGGTAGGCTTGGGGGAGGAGGTCGCGATGGCTCCTTCTCCTCGTCTGCTCGCGCTGCTCGCCGCGCTCGCGCTGGCCTCGTCCAGCGGTTGCGCTCCGCAACAGCCTCGCACACCGCTGACGTCGGACGCGGTCGCGCTCCTCGTCGACGCGAAGCGGGGCGGCCTTCCGATCCAGGACCCTTCCGTCATGGACGCCGAGATGCGGCGCGCGATGGACGACGAGGTCGGTCGCGGAGGGTCGCCGCGCGAGCGGGTCGATCGCCTCCGCCGCTGGCTGCACGACGGCGAACGGGCGTTCGTGCACGATCCTGGTTTCACCGTCGATGCCCGCACGTCCTTCCGCGAGCGCCGCGGCGGGTGCATGGCGCATGCGATCCTCTTCGTGACGCTCGCGCGCTACCTCGGGGTCGAGGCGTATTACGTCCACGCGCTCACCGCGCGTGAGTTCGCGGATCGCGGCGAAGGGCTGGTCGCGATGACCCACGTCGCGATCGGCTATGAGGATGCCTCGGTCGATCGCATCGTCGACATCTGGATCCCGATCGACGACTGGCGCCTCGTTCGCTACGAGCGCATCGACGACACCTCGGCGCTCGCGCTCTTCTATTCGAACCTCGCCGTCGAGGAGATGCGCGACGGCCACCTCGCGGCCGCCGAGCGGCTCCTGCGCTTCCTCAGCGCGCGCGCGAAGGACGTGGCGGAGACGCGCAGCAACCTCGCCGCGGTGCTCGTCCGGCAGCGGCGCTTCGCCGAGGCGCTGCTGGTCGTGCGCGCGGCGATCGCGCAGTTCCCGACGTTCAAGCCGCTCTACACGAACGGGTACCTCGCGGCGATCGGCGCCGGGGACGATGCGCAGGCCGAAGAGCTCGCCGCCCGCGGTCGCGAGCTCATCGACGACGACCCCATCTTCCTGGTGGCGCGCGGCGTGAGCGACTACGAGCGCGGTCGCTTCGCACAAGCGGCGAAGTCGTTCGAGCGTGCACGCAGCGACAAGGGCGACAGCGTGGTGATCCAGGCGTGGCTCGTCCGCGCGTACGTCGCGGCGGGAGACGCGCGCAGCGGCGCGCAGGCGTTCGAGCGAGCGTGGAGCCTCGCCCCCAACGACCCGCGCCTCGCCCGCCTCGCGGAGGAGCACCCGGAGCTGAAACCGGCGCGCTGACTACTTCTTCTTCGGCGCCGCTCTCTTCTTCTTGGCAGGCGCCTTCTTCTTGGCGACCGCCTTCGCCTTCTTCGCAGGCGCCTTCGCCTTCTTCGCAGGCGCCTTCGCCTTCTTCGCAGGCGCCTTTGCCTTCTTCGCAGGCGCCTTCGCCTTCGCCTTCACGGGGGCCGCCTTCTTCTTCCCGCCGCCTGAGGCCTCTTCCTCCTCTTCCTGATCACCGCCGACCGCCGGCGCCCCCCAGCCGTCGTACTCGCCGTCGAGCGGCAGGATGATGTCGAGGATCTCCGCCGAGAAGTGGTTCGGCTTGTCGTCCTCGAGCGTCTCCGAGCGGTGGAACATGAGCGCGAAGCGCCCCTCCTCCTCGTCCGGCTCGACGCCGTCGATCGTGAAGTGCTGCGCCTTCAGCTTCTTCGCGGCCTTGTCGGCGCCCGCCTTCGTCGGGAACGTCACCAGGTGGTCGACGATGCGCGGCTCGATCAGGGTGTCGCCATGCGACTCGAGCTCGTCGATGAGCGCACGGTTCCAGATCCCCTGGAGCGCGTAGGCGTCGGGGAAGAGGACGTCGATGTAGAACCGCCACTCCGGATCCTGCGCGACATGCACATCGATGGCGTAGGGCCCGATGTCGCCGATGGTCTTGGCGACCGCGACGGGGGTGGCCTTGCCGCTGCCGTAGAAGACGAGCGTGGTGGAGCCGTTGAGGTCATAGAACCCGACGAGCTCGGCGCCGTAGGCGTCCTCGAGCCGCCCGGTGATGACCTCCTGGACGCGATCGAGGGTCCCCATTTCGTCCTCGGAGCGGAGGCCATCCTCGGTGGGGTCGCGCATCGGGACGGCGACCACGATCCGCGCACCGAGGGCTTTTCGCGGCTCCTGCTCGAGATCCACGACGAACGCCGCGGGCGCACCGTCGACTTCGGCCGGATAGAACGTGAGGGCCGGACGGGTGCGAGGGGCTAGGGCGGGGGTGCGGGCACGCGGCATGGGGCCCTTCTATCACGCACGGAATCGCATGGGACTACCGACGCACGCCGCTGCGCGCTAAGAAGAAGAAGTAGCTCTTGGCTTCCGTCGATCGTCCCACAGCCTTCTGGTTGCGACTGCTCCACCAGCGCCGCGCGCGCATGGGCGAGGAGAAGCTGGACCTCTCGCTGCCGATCGCCTGGGAGAGCCCTGAGGAGAAGGCCGCGGCCGTCGCGTTCTTCAATGCCGCCTTCCGCGCCGAGGAGTCTGGCCTGCGCCAGGCGCACGAGATCGCCGGCGAGGTCGCGACCTGGGATCCGGAGCTCGCCGAGGCGCTGCGCCTCTACGGGGACGAGGAGGGCTGGCATCGCCAGCTGCTCACCGAGTTCCTCGCGTTCCTGGGCGGCGAGATCAAGCCGATGGGGCCGACAACGAGCACATTCTACAAGCTCCATGCGCGCGCCGAGCGCCAAGAGACGATCGTCCTCACGAACCTCATGTTCGAGACGATCGGGGCGACGACGTACCGCCTCGCGCTCAGGACGGCAAAGGCGCATCCCGCGATCCGCCAGATGCTCACCATCCTCACCCGGGACGAGTCGTTCCACGTCCCGCTGAACGTGCACTTCCTGCGGCGGATCCTGGCGCACCAGGAGCCGGGCGCGCTGCGGCGGCTCCGACCGCTCTATCACGTGCTCACCGCTGCGCTCATGGCCTCGGCCGCCGCGAGCCGCAGGCGCGCGAAGGCGTTCGACCACATCCCCTTCAAGACGCTCGCGCGCGCCTACGCCGAGCACCTCGGCCGCCTCTTCCTCCACGCGGACGACTTCGGGCTCCGGCCCTCGCGCATGCTGCTGGCGACGGTCGGCTTGCGGCGCGCCGACCTCCGCGGCCACGACGACGTGCTCTCGGTGGAAGCCGCGGAGCGATCGGCCGACCGCTCCCAGGTCGTCGTCGAGGCGCTCTAGCCTCGCTCCGAAGCGCGCGCGTAGCCCTGGATCGCGCGTGCGGAATTCGAGGCTTGCGTGCGGCAGGATCGCCGAAGAAAAACCAGCGATCTGGTGAGAACCTCAGGTCGCACACA